>JANZPQ010000248.1:0-3135 GCA_038040945.1 Desulfobulbaceae bacterium
GGTGATTGAGGTGACTGACGGCCGGATAGTCACCGGCGCCGGACGCCACTCCGTGCCCACAGGCAGCACTATGGTTGAGGCTGATCCGCAATCAGACCTGTTGAAGATTATCGTCCAGAACCGCTACAAACCGGCGCCGCCTGCCATCGCCTTTGTCCGAGGCTTTGGACTGCGACAGGGGACCATTGCCTCCTCCATCGCTCACGACTCCCATAATATCATTGCTGTCGGCTGTAACGACCGTGACCTGGCCCGGGCCGTCAACCTTCTCCAGGAAAGCGGCGGCGGAATCAATTTTGTTAACGGGGAGGAGGAAAGAAGGATGGAACTGCCTGTGGCAGGCCTCATGGGCCTTGGCAGCTGTGAAGAGATGGCTGAAAGCTACAGCGCTCTAGAGCAGAGGGTCAGGGAAAACGGCTGTCTGCTGCAAACACCCTTTATGACCCTGTCTTTTCTCGCCCTGCCGGTTATTCCAGCGCTGAAAATCACCGATCTGGGCCTTTTTGACGTCGAAAGGTTTGAGCTGACCAACCTCTTTGTCTGATTTCTGCCGACGCAGTCACCAGGTGACTACTCATGATTGACATCGTAGTCATTTTACAATAGCCTCATATTACAGGAATTTCATAACAAAGCCCAGGAGTACGTACCGACGGCGGCGAGCAGCAAGCAGACAACTGAAAGGCCGGGCACAAACTGCAGGGGAGGCGCGTGAGGCGATAAAGAGGATGGATGCAATGTCGATTCCAGAAGGGTATCCAGGACGGATCCTCCGGGGAGCGTACTCACCGGCCCTGGTTGAGCACTTGTTGCACAGCATCAGGCGACGTGAGGCCGTTGAAGGGTTGGGGCTCGCCCCCATGGCTTATGTGGCTGCCTGGCAGGAGCAGGAGAAAGTAATCTGGTATGAGTATGTCGATCACCGCTTACTGCTCCTCTTAGACTGCACCGGCGATCAGGCCGCGGCGCGATTCCGTTCCCTGGTGCTCGACCAGAGGAGCTACAGCTCCCAGGAAGGTGACCTGGACGTCCATGAGGAGATAATCCCCTCCGGCCGTTTGCGGGAAGATGGAGACAATCTGCGTGAACATCGCCTGCGGGCGGGACGGATGGAGGCAATCTACAAGATGAGCCTGAGCGAAATATGCTGGCTCAAGGACAGCTCTGTCCTTGAGATATGGCTGGCGGACGGGATCTGTCTCTCCTTTGGCTGCCTGATTGATGTCTCCAAGGAGATGGAACAGAAGGATCAGATCCACCGCGAGAACATGGTGGTCCATCGAGACAAGTCGATCCTGGTGGCTGTAGAGCGGACCAACGCCCTGAACAACATGGCAGTAAGACTCTGTCATGAGATTCGCAACCCCATCGCCTCACTCGGCGGGCTGGTCAAACGACTCCACACTATGTGCGAGCCGGAAACCAAGATGGCCCGCTATCTGGAGGTGATTGAGCACGAAGCGGTCAGGCTGGAAAAGATCCTGGCCGGATTCGTCGCCTATACCCGTGTTCTTCAACTGCAGCGGGAGCCGGTCGAGCCCAGGACCCTGCTGAGTTCGGTCCTCTGTCTGCTCAAGACCGACCTGGAGCAACAGGGCATCGAAGCGTTCATCCATCATGATCAGCCTGATCTGCCCACCCTCTTCATCGACCGGAAACTGATGGAGGAGGCACTGCTCCATGTCGTCAAGAACGGGATCGAGGCATTGCCAGGGGGCGGGAAACTGGAGTGTTTCCTCGAAAGGGCGGAGGGCGCAGTGCGGATCAGGATTCGCGACCATGGCGCCGGTATCCAGGAGAACCTCCGGGCCAGGATCTTTGAGCCCTTCTTCACAACCAAGGTCTACGGGGCAGGGCTCGGTCTTTCCATGGCCGACAAGGTGATCCGCTTGCATGGCGGCACCCTGAGCCTCCAGGCTGGCCAGGAACGCGGCACAGAGACGATCATTCTCCTCCCGGAACAGGAAACGACCAATGAAACGACCACATGATAACAAAAGGACCCCTGTCCCTTTATTGCTTACAAAGAACTGCTGATGGCCAGCATGCCAGATGTGAGGATATAGAAACCAAAAGCGATGAGAAGCAGCCCGCTTATCAGGCGTACCGCCGTAGGATGCTCATTGACAGCGCGAATCTTGTGGCGAAACGATTGCGAGGCGTAGCCTACCAGCAGCATGGGAATAGAAAAGCCAAGAGAATAAAAGGCAAGGAGGATCAGTCCTGAGCTCAGCTTCCCTTGGGTTGCCACCAGGGCCAAGACGCCGGAGAGCATGGGACCCACGCAGGGAATCCAGATAATACCGAGGGTAAAGCCAAGGAGCAGCCCTGACCATTTCCCCTTGCTTTGCAACTGCTGGGCCTTGTAAAAAAAAGTGAATTTCTTAAAGACATTGATCCCGGCCAGCATAGAGAGGCCAAAGGCAATGACCACGACACCGACCACTTTTTCGACCAGAGGCATGACACCGGCAACGGCCCCGGCAAAAATGGAGGTTATGACTCCCATCATGATAAAGCTGAGACTCAGGCCGATGACGATAAGCAGGGGGCGATACTTGTGATCGTCACTGGTCCCGGTGACGATGATGGGCACCATTGGCAGGACGCAGGGAGATGCGATGGAGGCAAATCCGGCAAAGGTCACCAGAAGAAGCGTTGTTGCAGTCAGTTCTAAAGGAAGCATTGCATTATGATTGGGGAATGGATTGGATCAGAAGACGGATATCGTCAGCACGCTTAATGCCGGGAGGCATGCGTTTGACTTCTTTGCCGCTTGCATCGGCCAGAAGGAGAGTGGGTAAGGCCCGAATCCCATAGTGATTAAAAATATTCAGATCAGCAGGGACCGTAGTCTGCACGTACTGGATGTCAACTTTTCCACTGAGCTCGGCCGCCATTTCCTTCAGAATAGAATTCTGCATGATGCAAGGTCCTCCATCAGGGTTCAAAAAGAAAACAAGTTTAAAGTCTGCGGTCCGGTGAGTCGGACCGGGCGCTGACTGTGACGAAATGTTTTGCGCCCCTGCCTCTGCAGAGCTGGAAGACTTACCGGACTGCTCATCAGGAGAACAGGCAGTAGCTGAGAAAAAGAAAACGATTAAAAAAACATATTTCAGCATAGATGACCTCGTA
>JANZPQ010000249.1:0-3526 GCA_038040945.1 Desulfobulbaceae bacterium
ATTTCCAAAAGTTTACGAAAGATATTTTAAGAAACTACACTATTGCTGCGTTTCCGAGGTACTCGGGAATTGCTGTTGTACCGTTAACCTGTCGAGTGAAAAATGTTCCACATCAAAATGATAGAGACCGGCATCAAGTCCCTGGATGGAATGGACACTGATATAGGTCTCAACAGGATAGAGGGCGCCAGTCGATGGAGTGGTACGAAACAGATATCTCCCGGCCTGGCCGGTAATCCCCTGTGAGGCCCAGAGCATAAAGGCAAGGTGTTCAAGGCAGAGCGGGTCTGTCTTATATTTTCTTAAAGATCGGCGGTTTTGCAGGAGAGGGGTGAGCTGTTCCTCGTCAAGAGTCCAGGTCCGGGGCAATGGAATTTTTACGGCATGGGGATAGCGCTTGAAAGTCTCGACTTCGGCAATGGCAGGCCTGTGCCGATTCTGAATGGAGATGCGGTCAAAACGGCTGTTCTCCAGATATTGAAAACCGTTTGTTTCCTTCAATTCAGGCATTCTCTTCTCCTTTCTGTCTGCGGGCCATTACGAAAGAACGAACGCCTTTTACTGGACTGGACATTTCGTTACAGCTCTGAACGTCATCATTACTCTGCCTGTGCTGAGTCGTCTAGTTTTGCCGGCTCTCCTCTTCCTTTTTGGCCAGTTGACCGCAGGCGGCCGAGATATCTGTGCCCCGGCTGTTCCTGATAAAGACCGAGTAGTTGGCATCCATGAGGATCTTCTGGAAAGAAAGGATCCGGGGCATGGGAGTACTCTGATAAGGGATTCCCGGTGACTCGTTGTAAGGAAGAAGGTTGATTTTGCAGGGGATGTCCCGTAATTTTATGGCAAGTTCATGGGCTGCAGCGTCAGAATCATTGATCCCCTTGAGCAGGATATATTCGAACATAATCCGTTTTCGTTTGGGCATGGGAAAGTCGCGGCAGGCGGCAAGCAGTTCATCGAGCGGATAGCGCTCATTGATCGGCATGAGTTTGCTGCGGGTGACGTCATCAATGGCATGAAGCGAGATGGCCAGATTGGCGTCGGAGTTTTCACCAAGGAGTCGCATTTTGGGAACGATTCCACAGGTGGAGACCGTAATTCGACGGTTAGTAAGATCGAGTCCCCGTTGTTCAGTGAGAATGGAGAGGGCCTTGAGAAGATTCTCCAGATTGTTCAGCGGCTCACCCATGCCCATGAAGACCACATTGGTGACCTTGTCCGGGCCGATGCGTTCTGCCTCAGGCTGGGCCCGCAGGAAGTCACCGACCGCGCAGACCTGATTCACGATCTCGGAAGGGGTGAGATTACGGATAAATCCCATAGTGGCCGTGAGGCAGAAGGAACAGTTCATGGCGCAGCCAACTTGGGAAGAGACGCAGAGGGTGTTGCGGTCCGGCTCCGGGATAAGGACCGTTTCGATCATCCGCCCGTCATCGAGGGTAAAACCAAACTTGACGCAGCCATCGCTGGAACGCTCCAGGACGGGATCGTCAAAGCGGGAGATGCGGGCGTGTTCGGCCAGCAACTTCCGGAACTCCTTGGCCAGATCGGACATCTCGGAAAATTGGGTGATCCCAGGACGGTAGAGCCAGGACATGAGCTGACGGCCACGGAAGGCAGGCTGACCAAGGGACTCTACGTATTCTACTATTTCATCCTGGGTCAGATTCCGCAGGTCGGGTTTGATTTTCATTTTACTTTTTTTACAATCTATAAAGCTCTGTAGAATTCCGGGGTAAGCGTTATCCTGCCACGTATGGCCTGATCAATGGTCGCCAGGATTGCATCCTTGTCACGTCCCAACCTTCCGGAGATGGGTAAATAGTTTGAGGCATGATTGGCCATGAACTGCACCTTGTCACAATCTATAAAGGTAACCATCTCTTTCAGTTCTTTCAACATGGAGAGGGCGTCAGGAAGTAAAAATGTACCGTTTTCCACCTCATCACCCAGCACGGTGCCGGCCAGGGGCATAAGAGTCAAGGCCGCAATCTGACGCGGGACCATATTCGACAAGACCCTTCCGGTTGCGCGCGCATGCTGCAGGCTTAGCTCCCTGCCGCCAAGGCCGAGCAGCACCGTCACTGATAGAAAGATTCCGGCCTGAGCCACCTTCTGAGCGGCTTTGATCATGGAGGCTGCGGTTTCCCCTTTTCTGACCCGGGTGAGAACCTCATCGTCGCCGCTTTCAAGTCCCATGTAGATGCGATCGAGTCCAAGGTCTTTGAGCTCCTGAAGTTGTTCCAGGCTCTTGGAGCGGATGGCCTTGGCGTTTCCATAGAGAGAGATACGTCGTACCTGGGGAAGTTGTGTCCTGATCTGGCGAAAAATTGAGGTCAGCCGTTTCTGAGAGAGGATTAAAGCATCACCATCCGCCAGAAAGACCTTGCGCTGACGGGTGCAGTAACGGGCGGCAAAGGAGATGTTCTCGGTAATTTCTTCATCCGAGCGAATGCGGAACTGCTTGTCTTTGTAGGCACCACAGAAGGTACAATGATTATGGGAACAGCCAACCGTCACCTGGAGAATGATTGAATCAGCCTCACTGGGCGGGCGGATGATGTTCCCATCGTAGTTCATCGTATGAATCAAGCCGGATTGTTCTTGGCAAACTCCTGCATGAATTCTACAAGTTTTACTACACCTTCACGGGGAAAGGCATTGTAGATGGAGGCCCGGCAGCCACCAATGGAGCGGTGTCCCTTCAGGCCGCTGAAGCCAGCCTTGGTCGCCTCTCCAATAAACTTTGCTTCAAGTTCCGGGGTCGGCAGGTTAAAAGATATATTCATCAGCGAACGGGAGGCAGGCTCGGCATGACCGCGATAGTAATCCGTGGCGTCGATGGCTGCATAGAGCAGGGCGGCCTTTTCCTTGTTGATTTTTTCCATGGCTGCGACTCCACCCTGTTTCTTCAGCCATTTTAAGACCTCGCCAACCACATAGATGGAAAAGCAGGGTGGGGTGTTGAACATGGAATCATTGTCGGCATGGGTCTTGTAACAAAGCATGGTCGGGGTTTTTTCAGGGGTACGGTCAAGAAGATCTTCCCTGATAATCACCACGGTAACACCGGCTGGCCCCATATTTTTCTGGGCCCCGGCAAAGATCAGGCCGAACTTGCTGACATCCAACCGGCGTGAAAGGATGTCGGAAGACATGTCGCAGACCAGCATCTTGTCGGTGGTGGGGAAGGTGGGGAACTGGGTGCCATAAATGGTGTTGTTGGATACCAGGTACAGATATTCCGAGTCTTCAGCCACTGAGTATTCTGTCTCGGTGGTCACCCTGTAGAATTTCAGATCCTCGCTCGAATAGGCAACGTCGATATCGCCAAACAGCTTGGCCTCTTTGATGGCCTTTTTGGCCCAGACTCCGGTATTGAGGTAGGTGGCTTTTTTTCCGGCCCCAAGCAGATTCATGGGGATCATGAAAAACTGGCTGGAGGCGCCGCCCTGAAGAAAGAGCACCTTGTAATTGTCAGGGATCTCCATGAGCTCGCGCAGCAATTGTTCAGCGCCAGCGGCAA
>JANZPQ010000250.1:0-3005 GCA_038040945.1 Desulfobulbaceae bacterium
CTACAGCACCGCCTGTACCTCGAGCGCCAATGCCTTGATGGATGCAGCGGCCATGCTGGAAGGCAGAATTATTGACTATGCCCTGGTGCTCGGCCTGGAGATTTTTTCACCCACAACGCTGGAAGGATTCGCCCTGATGCAACTCCTCTCCCCTGATGCCCTGCGCCCATTTGACCAGAACCGTAACGGCATGGTCCTTGGAGAAGCTGTCAGCGCGGTGCTGCTCAGCCGTGACGATATCAGGCCATCGCCCTGGCACTACCTTGGCGGCAAGAGCAACTGCGAGATATACAGCGTGACCGGGCCCGACCCCAGCGGTGCCGGAATTGCCCGGGTGATGCGCGTAGCCCTGGCAGATGCCGGACTCGAACAAGGGGCAATCACTGCCATCAAGGCCCATGGCACAGCCAGTGATTCAATGGATCCGGCAGAAATGCGCGGCATGGCGCTGGCCTTTGCGACCCTTGCGACCCTGCCGCCCTACTTCTCGCTCAAGCCCTACATCGGCCATACCCTTGGTGGCTGCGGGGTGGCGGAGCTTGTATTGATGATGGAGAGCATCAACGCAGGATTCATCCCGGCAACGATCAATTTTGCAAGCCTTGAGCGCGAATTTTCCAGAGCTCCGACTGAGGCGCCAATGGAGGTCACAGCGGGACGATTTATGCTGAACTATTTTGGTTTCGGCGGCAATAACACGTCATTTATCATCGAGAAAATTGAGAAAGAATGAGTAAGCGTGAGAAGATGACATCATGATTGCTATTCGCGCCATGGGGATCCATAATTCAGTCCCGGACCACGCCCAACCAGATCTCGCCTCCGAACTCAAGGCCCTGAGCGGCAAGATCTATCGTCGGACAGACCATTTTATTCAACTGGCGATCATCGGGGCACACAAGGCTGTCAGCGGCCATGAGCTGTCCCCGCAGACGGCGATGTACATGACCTCAGGCCAGGGAAACATCTCGGTCTTTGAGCGGATATGCGACCAGCGCCATGTCCAGAGGCAGCTTCCCAGGCCGATTGATTTCATCAATCTTCTCAGTAACTCCGCTGGTTTTTATGTGGCCAGCCATCTTGGTCTGAACGGCAAGAACCTCTTTCTGAGCCATCACCGTTTTCCGGTACAGATGGCATTGCTTGCCGCCCAGAATGATCTGATCCTGGGCCGCGAAAAAGCTGTCCTCATTGGTGGTGTCGATGAGTGGATCCCAAATCAGGAACTGGCCGGAAAGATCCTGGGTCTTGACCGGACAACTATACTCGGCGAGGGCAGCAACTGGATGCTGCTTGGCCCTCAAGGAGAGGAGGCGGTGGCGACTCTTGAGGTCACCCCGCAGACACTTGATACAAGGCAACTGCAGCAGCTGCTGGCATCTGCCGAGAGAGGGACCAGCTTGGCCTTTTCCAAACGTTTTTCTCTTGGCGAAAGGAAAAAAATCATGCAGATGAATACTTGTTGCAGACATTACCCCTACGAAGAGTCCTGCGGCTACTACGAAACCCTGCCGATGTATGCGCTCAACCACTTCCTTTTACGTGAAAAGGGCCAGCTGATCCATATTGACGTGAGCGCTGGACGCTATATGATCATGCGGGTCAGCAACAAGGGCTGATCCATTGCTAGTGGAGAAGAATTCTCAATCAAACTATTTCCCTGACTACTTGAATGACCACAATACACAACAAAAAGATGTTTAACTATCGGCTGCTGCTTCTCGTAGCCATTTTGATCTGCTCAATGGCAGGCATAGGATTGCTCCGCCTGGACATTGACACGGATGTGGTTCGCTCTCTACCGGCTGACAACACGGTGATAAGCGATGCCCTGGAGATCTTCACCAATCACCCCATACACGACCAGATTGCAATCGATATCATGGTGGACCGGGATGCCCCGGATATTCTGGTGGAATGTGCTGTTTTTTTTGAGGAGAAGCTCCAGGCAAGCGGTCTGTTTGCTGAGGTGGGAATACGAGATGTCGGCAAACAGATTCCTGAACTGGCCCTGCATATTGCCAACAATCTGCCCCTTTTCTTCTCGCAGAGCGAGCTGGAGCAGGAGATCGCCCCCAGATTGACAAAAGAGCGCATAGAACAGCGCCTCAATGAAGTCCTGCAGAAACTCAGCAGCCTGGAAGGCATTGGCCAGAGTGACTTTATTGCCGCAGATCCCCTTGGCCTGATGGAACCGGTCATGGCAAAGATGGCAATGCTTGCCCCTTCTCCAGAGTTGAAGATGTATAAAGGCCACCTTCTCTCAGCAGATAAGCGCCACCTCCTGGTGACCGCACGGCCAATCACTGCCGGAACAGACACGGCTTCAGCTCAACAGATTTCGACATTACTGACAACGATTGCACAAGATCTCAGCCACAAATACAGTCCCCAGGGAGTGAACATCACTGTGACCCCGGTGGGTGCCTACCGGGCAGCACTGGACAATGAACGCATTATCCGTCATGACGTCCGCCTGGCTCTCCTGCTCTCAACAGCGGGAATTGGACTGCTGTTGTTCTTTGCCTTTCCCAGGCCCCTGCTCGGTCTCTTTTCCCTGCTGCCTGCCTTTGCCGGTACTGCGGCTGCCCTGCTGGTCTTTTCCCTGTTTCATCCCTCCATCTCCATCATGGTCTTAGGATTTGGCGGTGCCATTATCTCCATCACCGTCGACCACGGCATCGCCTACCTGCTCTTTCTTGATCGTCCGCAAAAGACAAAGGGCAAAGAGGCCTCCCGCGAGGTCTATTCGGTCGGCATCCTGACTGTCCTCACCACCATAGGCGCTTTTCTCATCCTCTGCCTGAGCGGTTTCCCCATTTTTGTCCCACTGGGCCAGTTCACGGCCATGGGGGTCCTTTTTTCCTTTCTTTTTATCCACACCATCTTTCCCCGTCTCACCCCTTCCATGCCGCCGTCAAGAGTTCGCGCCCTCCCCCTGCAATGGCTGGTGGACAGGCTCTACAGCACTGGACGGATCGGCGCTGTTGCCGCCGCGCTCCTGG
>JANZPQ010000251.1:0-6244 GCA_038040945.1 Desulfobulbaceae bacterium
GACAATAAACACCCTGTCCTTATCGATAAATTTCTCGAGGATGCCATCGAGGTGGATGTTGATGCCATCTGTGATGGGAAAACGACCATTGTCGGCGGGATTATGGAGCATATCGAGGAGGCCGGCATTCATTCCGGCGACTCTTCCTGTGTCCTGCCGCCGCACACCCTTTCTGAACGCCTCATTGAAGAGATCAAAGAGGCGACCCGGGCCATGGCCAAAGAACTCGGCGTGATCGGTCTGATGAATGTGCAATATGCGGTGAAAGATGAGGAACTTTATATCCTCGAGGTGAATCCGCGTGCCTCCCGAACGGTTCCCTTTGTCAGCAAGGCTACCGGGGTGCCCCTGGCCAAAATGGCCACCAAGGTGATGATGGGTATGACCCTTGAACAGCTTGGTCTGACCACTGAGGTGGTGATCAACCATTGGGCAGTCAAGGAGGCGGTCTTTCCTTTTGATCGCTTCAAGAATGTAGACACCCTGCTTGGCCCCGAGATGAAATCCACCGGTGAGGTGATGGGAATTGATGATAATCTGGGGCTGGCCCTTGCCAAGGCCCAGCTTGCTGCCGGAGTCACCCTTCCCGTCTCGGGCACGGTCTTTATCAGTCTGCGTGATGGGGACAAAGAAGCAATCCTTGAAGCGGCAAGGGGGCTGGTGGAGATGAATTTTACCCTTCTTGCCACCAGGGGAACGGCGAGCTATCTTGCGGAGCATGGTGTCCCCTGCGATCAGGTCAATAAGATCTCTGAAGGACGGCCCCATATTCTCGATAAATTACAAGACAGACAGGTAGCCTGGGTGGTGAACACCTCTCTGGGGAGACGGACGACCGAGGACTCCTATCTGATTCGTCGGACGGCACTTGAGCTGCGCATCCCCTACACGACAACGAGCAGCGGGGCTGTATCGGTGGTTCAGGCGATGCAGGCGTTACGTATACATGACATGGGGGTTCAGCCCATTCAATATTTCATATGATCATTGTTGAAAAATGACGATCAGGGCTCGACAATGGTTTGTTCAGCCTTACAGTGGTATGGCATAATTTAAAACTGATTCTCACTCCTGTCGTATCCAGGAGAGTACGGTTACATAAAACAAATCTGAAACCACCGGAGGTTTCGTTGAATACTTTTTATAAAAATTTATCCATGTGGCTGGTGATTGGTCTGACCATGATCCTGCTTTTTAATCTCTTTAACAAACCTCAGGACAGCATGAACGCCCTGACCTACGGCGAGTTTATGGCCCAGGTGGAGAACAAGGCCATTAGCAGGGTCGGGATTGATGGTACTACCATATCTGGAATGCTTCAGGATGGAAAACCCTTCAAGACTATCTCTCCAGCCAACGATAATGAGATGATCTCTATCCTGCGAAAAAATGGTGTGGATATAACGGTTAAAGAGGCGCAGAAAGATTCCTGGATGATGACGATCTTTGTCTCCTGGTTCCCTATGCTGCTGCTGATTGGTGTCTGGGTCTTTTTTATGCGTCAGATGCAGATGGGCGGTAAAGGGGGGGCCATGTCGTTTGGAAAAAACAAGGCCAAGCTCAAGGAAAAAGGTGAAAACAATGTCAAATTTGCCGATGTCGCCGGAATTGATGAGGCCAAAGAAGAGCTGGAAGAGATTATCGATTTCTTGCGAGATCCACAGAAGTTCACCAAGCTTGGTGGTCGCATTCCGAAAGGGGTCTTGCTGGCCGGTGCGCCAGGCACAGGAAAGACCCTTCTGGCCAAGGCCATTGCCGGTGAAGCGGACGTTCCCTTTTTCACTATCTCCGGCTCTGATTTTGTAGAGATGTTTGTCGGTGTTGGTGCCTCACGGGTACGTGATCTGTTCGAGCAGGGTAAAAAAAACGCCCCCTGTAACATCTTTATTGATGAAATAGACGCAGTCGGCCGGCATCGTGGCGCGGGCCTTGGTGGCGGTCATGATGAACGTGAACAGACCTTGAACCAGTTGCTGGTAGAGATGGATGGCTTTGATAAAAACGAGGGTGTTATCATCATTGCCGCAACAAACAGACCTGATGTCCTTGATCCAGCCCTGCTGCGCCCCGGTCGCTTTGACCGCCAGGTGGTTGTGCCGCTTCCAGACGTGAAGGGCAGGCAGAAGATTCTTGAGATTTATGGCGATAAAACAAAGAGCATTGCTGAAGATGTTGATATGGCAGTTATTGCTCGAGGTACTCCTGGTTTTACCGGTGCTGATCTGGAAAATCTTATCAATGAAGCAGCCCTTATGGCGGCTCGGGAAGATGCCAAAAAGATTGACAAGGATATGCTGGATCGGGCCAAGGATAAGATCCTGATGGGTGCGGAACGGCGCTCCATGGTCATTACCGATAAGGAAAAAGAGGTTACGGCCTACCATGAAGCGGCTCATGCGCTCGTTGCCAGATTGCTGCCTGATACCGACCCGGTTCATAAGGTAACGATTATTCCCCGGGGACGGGCGCTTGGCTTGACCATGCAGTTGCCGACAGAAGAAAGATATACACATTCCAAGACTTTTCTTGAGCATACCCTCTGTATCCTCTTTGGCGGCCGGATTGCTGAAAAGCTCATCTTTGACGAGATTACCACCGGCGCCGGCAACGACCTGCAGCGGGCCACGGATATGGCCCGGCGGATGGTCTGTGAGTGGGGAATGAGCAATGAGCTGGGGGCTATTACCTATGGAAAGAAGGAAGAACAGATCTTTCTTGGTCGAGAGATTGCCCAGCATCGTGATTTTAGTGAGGATACTGCCAGAAAGATTGATAATGCGGTCAAGAATATTATCGAGGAGGCCACGGCCCAGACAACATCACTTCTGACTGAGCATCGTGATGTCCTTACGAGGATGGCAGAAGAGTTGTTAGAGAAAGAGACCATTGTCCTTGATGATATCGAACGGATTCTAGCCGAGCTGCGTCCTGGACAATATGAACCGGTGGGGGTGCCGGCGGAAAAACCGTTCAAGAATGTACGAAAAGAAAAACCTGCCCCTGAAGAGAGGACCGAGAATGAACCAGCCAGAGCAAAAACAGCTACCCTGGACTCTTCCGGTACGGTAGAGAGCAAGGGGTAATTCTTTTGTCTGGCGTGCAGATTATGGGGATCATCAATGTGACCCCTGATTCTTTTTCTGACGGTGGTCGTTACAGTACCTTGGAGAGCGCTGTGGCCCAGGCGGATGCCATGGTTGAAGCTGGTGCTGATCTGCTCGATGTGGGTGGAGAGTCCACCCGCCCGTTTGCTGTGCCCGTTTCCGAAGCAGAAGAGCTTCGTCGGGTTGTTCCCGCCATTCAGGCGATTCGTCAAAAATATTCCCTGCCCATCTCTATTGACACCAGCAAGGCGGAGGTCGCGCGTCAGGCCCTTGCCGCCGGTGCCGATATGATCAATGACGTCTCGGCCTTGCGTCACGATCCCGCCATGATCGATTTGGTGCGGGCAAGCACAGTTCCGGTTGTCATCATGCACATGCAGGGGACACCTGGCGACATGCAGGTCGAACCAGTGTATGAGGATGTGGTGGCTGAGATCATGGAGTTTTTCAGAGAGCGTCTCTCCTGGCTGCGGGGCCAAGACGTTGATTGCCGCCGCATTATCCTCGATCCCGGGATTGGTTTTGGCAAGACAATGACCCACAATCTGATCATTCTCAAAAATCTTGCTGCCTTTGCCGCTCTGGGGCAGCCTCTCCTGCTCGGCCACTCTCGTAAACGATTCCTGGGTGATATCACCGGCACTCAGGTGGAAGAGCGGGACCTGGCAACCGCCGTTGTTTCAGCCCTTGCGGTCATGCAGGGGGTGTCGATTGTCCGGGTTCATGATGTGTCTTCCAGTCGACAGGCAATCCAGCTTGCTGAGGCCATTAGTGCGGTGTGATGTTGTTTGTCAAACGGATATTCGCCTCGTTGCCTTTACTTTTTAGGACTTATTGAGAAACGGTAAAAAAAGGACCTGCCTTGATCCCTCAGTTTTTTACAGAAGTGATGGCTTCCGTTTCCGTGACCTGCAGGTGATGAGTCCGATTATCCAGCCGATAAAGAGCACTCCACCTCCTGCCAGGAACCATTTGATCCGCTCATTTTCTTGTAACTCTTTTTTCTCGAGTGTTACTGATGCCAACTTGCCTCTAAGCTCCTCCAACTCTTTATCTTGACTGTGTAACTTTTGTTCTGCCAAAGATGGGGAACTGTTTTCCAGTTGCAGAGGTGCGCTGTTTTCTGGAAGAACGCCTGCTTCGGGTTGAGCGGCGTCAGGTTTTTCCTCGGCCGCGAGGGTGAGCGCCTCAGCGTCTTCGGTTGGCTGCTTGGTCTTGGTCGGCAAGGAAAAGGCGTCTGTGAGGGGTGGTGGAGTGTTGCTGCTCAGGTATCGTTTCAGCATCCATCCTTCCCGGCCCGTTGCGGTACGGATCTTGATCCAGTAACCATCTTCCTCAAGGGAGATTACTTTCTCTCCATTCTGCAGGAGGGAGATGATTTTGAACTCAGTTCCCTGACCACTTCTGACAGGCACTTCAGAATCGTTGGAGACCAGGTAGGTAGTATCGGCTGCTACCACGACTGTGCCAACGGCGAGAAGGGTCAGCAGGGAGATGACGAGAGTGAGGAATAGGGAGCCCCCTGTGGGAGTGGCGGAAAAAATTTTTTTCAGGCTGGTAAACATTTGTCTGTTGTCTCCTTGCGATGGATAGATGAAATAAAACGGCATTTGTGACAGTGCACATGCACAAGGTTCCTTGAAATATTTTCTAAATATAACTTACTATGGTAAATTCTGCATGTGCTTTTGCTGAAATTGCAGGTCCAGTGAGAGGGAATTAAACGATAGGGGGAGGGGAAATGAATATTGTCCAGATGGATGGTTTTGATTTTGTTTTTGATCCCAGTGCCTGTGATTCATGTCCAGGCAACTGTTGCTGTGGAGAATCGGGGAATGTCTGGCTTGGTCAACAGGATATGAATCTGATCTGTGAGTTCTTGCAGGAAAACAGCATTGATTTTATCGAGAAATATCTTCATCGGGTCGGGGCCAGGTTCACCTGTAAAGAGCGTGTCAGCAAGAATGGACTGGAATGTGTTTTTTTCCAGGGAGCAGAGAAGAAATGCTCCATCTATTCTGTTCGACCATCTGGATGTCGTACCTATCCATTCTGGGATTACTTTAAGACCCATCCGGAGCATCTTGTCAAGGAATGCCCTGGTGTTAAGAATAGATAAATTTTAAGATTCAGGACAATCATGAAAATGCGCATGAATAAATCACTTTTGGTCTTTTGACGTTTCGTCTGGCGTAATCAAGGGTGTGGCTTGGTCATCTCCAGGTTGGAGAGTTCCAGCCCCACCTCTTTTTCTTCTATTTCTTGTCCTTTATTTTGGCGCAGAATGCGCAATTTGATATGGTCTCCCGCCCGGTAATCAATGAAGGCAAGTCGCACATCCTCCATTGAGTTGATGGCAGCGTTGTTTATGGCAATCAGGATGTCATTTTTTTGCAGTCCTGCTTGACCTGCCTTGCCTTGCGGGCTGATATCGATGATTTTCAGTCCTTTCTTGTCGCCTTCTTTAACCTCCGTAAGCACCAGACCCATCTTGCCGACCGGTTCAAGGCCAACAGGATCGGCAACAAAGAAGAAATCCGTAGTTTGGGTAATGTCTGCCAGAGTATTTTCGGCGCTGAGGTTAAGTACCGATGCCTGGCTTACCTCTATCCTGCTGGCCACCCGTGGTGGAATTCCCGAATCCTTGCGGGTGTGCTGGGAACCTGCTAGAATCACCATCTGCATGGCAGGGTGATCGGTTAAAAACTTTGCAGCTGTTTCGGCCATGGTCTCGTCCCATATGGCCTGGGCCTGGATAAAACCGGTTAACATTCCTTTTTTTTCCTGTTGATTCTGGGCATGAAATCCATGAAATTCACCTAGTCTCTCAGTGTATCCAGGAAGGTCCAGATTACGGTTTTCGGGAAGCACTTTTTTTTGTTCCGTGCTTAGGCTATCAGTATGGCCGTCTTCAAAGATCTTGCTGACAATCTCTCTTTCCAGATTGAGTCCGATCACTGGGATTTTGTGTTTGCGGGCATAATTGAAGATGTCACGGAAGTAGCGCCAGTCGTTGCGCCATACCTCGAAATAGCGCGAGGCGCGGAGAAAGTCCTGCTCGCTTGTCGTGTCATTGTTGATATAGGCATCCAGGGCAGGTTGACTGGTTCGGGGAAACATCTCCATGCCAATGGCCAGAT
>JANZPQ010000252.1:0-14741 GCA_038040945.1 Desulfobulbaceae bacterium
CACCAGCAAAGAGGGCAGGCAAGAGGATCTGACCGCCACGCTCTCTCCAGCCACGGTGATGGGGCACCAGGGATGGACCCTTGACTACAGCCCGAAGCGACCCGGGGCCTACTGGTTTGTCATGGAACCTCAACCCTACTGGGAGGCGAGTGAGGATCTCTCCATCATCCACTATACCAAGACAGCCGTCTCCGCCTTTGATGGTGATGAAGGATGGGCTGAGCCACTGGGGCTGAAGACCGAGATCGTGCCCCTGCTTCGCCCCTTTGGCAATTACGGGGGAAACACCTTTGTCGGCCAGGTGCTGCTCGACGGCAAACCGGTTGCCGGATCCGTGGTTGAGGTGGAATATTATGACCAGAACAAAGGCCGCGCCGGGCAGAAAGCGCTGCAGGCGCCAAGTGATGCCCATGTGAGTCAGGTTGTCCTGGCAGACGGGCAGGGAATCTTTACGTTCAGTTGTCCTGCTGCGGGTTGGTGGGGATTTGCCGCCTTGAATGAGGGCAGTTTCACCCTCAAGGATCCGCAGGGAAAAGAAAAGGGAGTGGAACTCGGGGCCGTGCTCTGGCTCTACCTTGACCCCTTTCCCCGGGCAGGAACTGCTCAATGATAGAAGAGCCCTTTGCGGCCGGTAATTCGCTGCTGCACAGGCGTGATGCCAGGGTCAAGATCATGGCTGCCTGCAGCCTGACCCTGGTTGTGGCCCTGACCGGCTCTTTTCTGGTCGCGACAACCGCCCTCATCGGCTCCTGCCTGCTCCTGCTTCTTGCCCGCCTGCAGGCAGGACTTGTACTCAGACATCTCCTGGCCGTGAATCTGTTCACTGTTTTTCTGTGGCTGACCCTGCCTCTCACCTATAATGGGAACAGCGGCGGCGCCACCATGACCACCCTGGCCGGGATTGCCTTCAGCAGCGCCGGCATCCGTCTCTCGGCGCTGATCACCCTGAAGACCAACGCCATCGTCTTCACCCTCCTGGCCCTGCTCTCCACGTCAACCATTGCCGCACTCGGACAGGGACTGGCAGGCCTGTCCGTACCGTCAAAGCTCTGCTTCATGCTCCTCTCCACCTATCGCTATATCTTCGTCATCCATCAGGAATATCAGAGACTGCTGCGGGCGGCCAGGATGCGGGGGTTTGTGGCGGGCAGCAACCTGCACACGTACAAGACCTTCAGCCATCTCTTCGCCATGACGCTCGTCAAAAGCTGGAACCGGGCCAGACGGGTGCAGCAGGCCATGGCCCTGCGGGGCTTCAATGGTCAACTCCTCTCCCTGCGCCAACCGCAACTGGCAGGATCGGATTATATTTTCCTCCTGGCCATGCTCATTTTCTCTACCGCTCTTGCCGCCTTGAATCTCCTCTGATCCACGCCCCGAGCCTTCGTACGCGCTCGAATTCTTGCCAAACTCACCTCCACCCTCCAGTCCTCTTTCTTCTCTTAAGGGCCACCTCAGAAGAGAGAGATAGGAAAAATTCCTATTGTCTTTATCAACCTTCATCCTTACATGTTATGAGATCATTGAAGAATACAACTCGAACACTCAAACACGTCCTCACAGATTCATACCAGTCCTGAAGGTGAAGAAAATGCAGATCACAGGCCAGAAAATAGAAGAACACCTCATTCATGAAAAGCCCTTTTATCTGCCGCAGAAAAATGAGCTGACAATCGCCGAGGCGGCATATAAAAACGGCATCCCTCTTCTCCTCAAAGGTCCGACCGGCAGCGGCAAAAGCCGCTTCATGCAGTTTCTTGCCTGGAAGCTGCAGCGGCCGCTTATAACCGTCTCCTGCCACGACGATCTGTCAACCAGCGATCTGGTCGGACGCTACCTGATCCGCGGCGGAGAAACATTCTGGGTGGATGGCCCCTTGACGCTGGCAGTCCGGCATGGAGCCATCTGTTACCTCGACGAAGTGGTTGAGGCCAGAAAAGATACGACGGTGGTGATTCACCCCCTGGCCGATGACAGACGTGAACTGGCCATTGAGAAACGCGGCGAACTGCTCACAGCGCCTCCCGAATTCATGCTGGCCGTGTCATACAATCCCGGCTATCAGTCGGTGCTCAAAGACATGAAGCAATCGACCAGGCAGCGATTTGTGGCCCTTGAACTTGGCTATCCCGATGCGGATCTGGAGACAGCCATTGTCGCCCATGAGTCAGCCATAGATACCAAACTGGCCCGCCTGCTTGTCCGGATAGCGGAGATGACACGGGGACTGAAAGATTCAGGCCTGCAGGAGGGAGCAAGCACGAGGCTCCTGGTCCACGCCGGGCTGCTTATACAAGATGGCATTGAACCACGAGAGGCCTGTCGGGTGACCATCACCCAGGCCCTGACCGATGACCGGGAGATGCTGTATGCAATCGACGAGATGGTCAGTTCGGTGCTCTAGGCAAGGCGATGAAAAACGGACTCGCCGAAAGACTGCAGCAGGCCATCCCTGTTGACTGGCTGAATGACTGGGAGAGGGATGAAATTTTTGATCATCTGACCCCCTATGAGCCCCTGGTCGAAAAGACGGTCATAGAGCAGCTTGCTATTCTCTGGCCCATTAGTTCGCCGCTCTGTTTCGATTTTCTTGCCCATCTTCAAAACGGCCTGACCTGCCTCGGCCCCGAACAGCTGCCCGACTGGGTCAAGGGTATCCTTGATGTCTATGAGGCCGATGGCCTGCGGGCCGCCCGGGAGTACATGAATAATGTGGAAGGGAGTTTTCTCTGCAGGATCAGAGGAGAAAAAGGGCTGAGCCTCGATGAGGCCATCCCGAAACTTCAACTCTATCTGCGAGGCCTTTCAGGCAGGCCTCTGGAGCTTCAGAAATCAAGCTCTGTATCTACGGATACGACCCGTGTTTTTCTGCCCCGGGAAAGTATCACCCCCGCCCATGCAAATGACACCTTTTACATCTATAAACTTCTGACCTCGTTCCTCTGGGCAGAAATCGAGTTGGATATTTACTGCCAGCAGCAGACAGAGGCGGGATATCTGGAACATTTCCTTCTCTCCTTTGAGGATCAACAACTGGCAACGGCCTGTTACCATCTGCTGCAGACTGTCCGCAGGGCTGCGTTCCTGAAGTCCTCCCTGCCGGGACTCATGCGGGACGGGCAACCCTTGTTCAGAGACGCACTCGCGAACATGGATGACTCAGATCTTTCAACAGAGCCAGGAGACGAGTTTGCAGCGGTACGCAGATGGCTTCTCTGCTGCTGTGCCGATGAGCCGCTGCCGCCACTTTCAGGCGAGACAGAGGCCCTTCTCAACACAATGTCGGCGGAAACAGCCAGCCATGAGGCGATATTTGCCGCGACAGCAACATTTTATGAAAGAGTCCGCCGACAAGGGGCTTTCAGGCTGCCCGCCCCTCTCTTCTTTCAGGGAGAGCTCCGTCCCGAAGGGGCACGACTGGCCCGGCTGGCCAGAAGAGAAGCGCAGAAACAGCACTTTATTACAGCCCTGGCAGCTGTCATCCCTCTTCTGCCTGAGAGAGCAACAACAGAGGCGGAGCCGAAGGAAAAAATTCATCCCCCCGAGATCAATGAAAGTGGCGCCAACCTGTCACCCATGAGACCGGAGGGCAAGAAAACCCCGGAGGCAGAGGAAAAACAGAATGATCCCCGCTATCTCTGTCTTGATGATGAGCTGCTGGAACTGCCGGAAGAGCTACGTCAGCTTGCCAGGGGAATAGAGGATGATCTGGGAGAACTGCCTGCATTCTACATTGCCAGCGCCAGTCAGATGGCCGGCGGCAGAAGCAAGGCCCCGGCAAACAGTCCGCTGCCGGAAGAAGGGCTGTCCCTGCAGGGAGGCCTGCTCTATGACGAATGGGACTTCCGTCGCCGCGGTTTTCGTAAAAACTGGTGTAAGCTTATTGAAAAACGCATCATTCCAACCAAAGGCACCTTTGTCGGCGCCACCATGGAAAAATACCGCGGCCAGATCCTGCAACTGAAAAGGCAGTTTGAGATGATGCGCAGCCAGCAGCGTTTCGTCAAACGACAGAAAGATGGCGACGATATCGATCTGGATGCAGCGACTGAGGCCTACGCCGACATCAGGGCCGGACTCATGCCATCGGAAAATCTTTTTGTCAGACTGCAACGAGATGAACGTGACATTGCCGCTCTTTTTCTGGTTGATATGTCCTCGTCCACTGAAGGGTGGGTGGGCACAGCGCTGAAGGAATCCCTGGTGCTGTTGAGCGAGGCCCTTCATTCTCTTGGCGACCGCTATGCCATCTATGGGTTTTCCGGAATGCGGCGGACACGCAGCGAAATCTTCCATGTGAAAGATTTCAGCGAGCCCTATTCCGAAGAAATCAAAGGACGTATCGCCGCCATCTCCCCCATGGACTACACACGCATGGGGCCCCCTATCCGCCATTGCACCAAGATTCTCAAGGATCTTGATGCCCGGGTCAAACTTTTGATTCTTTTGACTGACGGCAAGCCGGAAGATTATGATGACTATAAAGGGGAATACGCCATAGAAGATACCCGCCATGCCCTTATAGAGGCCAAGGCTGCCTCCATTCACCCCTTTTGCATCTCCATTGACAAGGAGGCCCAGGACTATCTTGGCCACCTCTTTGGCGACATCAATTACACCTTCATCAATGATGTAAAAAAACTGCCGCTGCGGGTTCCTGAGATCTACCGCACCCTCACCCGTTGATCGTGCCGTTCATCTTTCAGCTGCCCCCTCTGTAATCCCTGATCTTCTGCCGCCACAGTGCCGGACCGCTCTTGTGTACGGACTCACCCCTGCTGTCCACGGCAACGGTCACCGGCATATCCTCCACCACAAACTCGTAGATGGCCTCCATGCCCAGATCAGCAAAGGCCACCACCCTTGATTTTTTGATCGCCTTGGAGACCAGATAGGCCGCACCGCCAACGGCCATCAGATAGACCGCGCCATGTTTTTTAATGGACTCGATGGCCACATCACCCCGTTCCGACTTGCCGATCATACCCAGCAGACCCGTCTGCGACAACATCATCTCGGTATATTTATCCATCCGGGTGGCAGTCGTTGGACCGGCAGGGCCGACGACCTCGTCGCCGACCGGATCAACCGGGCCGACGTAGTAGATAAATTTCCCCTTAAAATCCACGCCTTCAGGCAGGGGCTCACCTTGGGCCAGCAGCTGCTGGATACGGCCATGGGCAGCATCCCGACCGGTGAGGATGGTTCCATTCAGGAGCAGGGTCTCACCGATCCGCCAGCCACCGATTTCTTCCCGGCTGATGGTATCTAGCTGCACCCGTTTCACCCCTGGCCCCATCTCCCATTTAATCTGCGGCCAGTCTTCCAGATGCGGCGGTTCAAAATACGCCGGTCCACTGCCATCGAGAGTGAAATGGATGTGACGGCTGGCGACACAGTTGGGGATCATGGCCACGGGCAGGGAGGCCGCATGCGTCGGGCAATCCATGATCTTGACATCGAGGACCGTGGTCAGTCCGCCCAGGCCCTGAGCGCCGATACCTAAGTTATTGACCGCTTCATAGATCTCCAGACGCAGTTCTTCTCTGCGGCCCACCGGCCCGCGCTCCTTCAGCTCCTGGATATCAATGGGTGCCATCAGCGACTCCTTGGCCAGCACCATGGCCCGGTCAACCGTCCCGCCAATGCCGATGCCCAGGATTCCCGGCGGACACCAGCCGGCACCCATGGTGGGCAGGGTCTTCACCACCCAGTCAACGACGGAATCGCCGGGGTTCAGGGTCACGAATTTACTCTTATTCTCCGAACCGCCGCCCTTGGCCGCAATGCGGATATCGATGGTATTTCCCGGCACAAGCTCGGTGTAAATCACCGCCGGGGTATTGTCCCCGGTATTTTTCCGACTCCCCGCCGGATCGGCCAGCACTGAGGCACGCAAGGGATTTTGCGGATTGAGCCAGGCGCGGCGAACCCCTGCATCCACCAGCTCCTGGAGACTGAGCCCCGTATCAAAGCGGCACTGCATACCGACTTTGAGAAAAACAGTGACAATACCGGTGTCCTGGCAGATCGGACGCTGGCCCATGGCTGCCATCCGGGAGTTAACCAGGATCTGGGCCATGGCGTCTTTGGCTGCCGGATTCTGCTCTTTTTCATAGGCACGTGCCATGGCCTGGATAAAATCTCGGGGATGGGCATAGGATATTGACTGCAGGCTGTCGGCAATGGAACTGATAAAATCTTCTGGATCGATAAGAGTCATAATAAAAATCTTGAAGTGAAAAGAGAAGAGAGTGAACAGGAAGAGGAAGCTACCATAAAAGGCAAGGAAGCTGGAAAGTGCCAAAATACCATTAATTTCCTTACCGTAGGGTGGACGCCCCGCAGGAAGTACTCTTGGGGTATAAGCGCAGCGCATCCACCAAGAGCCAAGAATGGTGGATGCGCTATCGCTAATCCACCCTACAGCTAAAACGGTAAGTTTGTAATTTCCAAATCCCTAAGCCAAGTCCCTTACTCCTGCGCCGGATTCCAGGGAAGTACTCGATCGGTTACTCCGCTGAAGTTTCACCTTGAGCGAACCGGATCGAATATGAAGTTCACCCTGGGGAACGAGAATTTCGATTGACCGCTTTCGCAACTGCGTTTTTATGGCCCAGAGATCGAGTGCCTTGACCTTGCCGAGCCGAGTCATTCAATTGGGTTCAACACCTTTTTTCGGCGAAAGAGAAGAAGAGGCGGCAGGACGGCAGAGAGCAATCACGGTCGATTCCTTAGCAGGTGCGAGCTTGCGCCCAGCCACCACCGGCACCAGATCCTTCTTTTCGGTCACCACGAAAAGAGGAATGACCCTGTCTCCATGGGTTTCAAGATACTTTTCATAGGAGAACGCTTCCGTGATACGAGTACTGCGGAACCTCCCCTCCTTGGCAATAATATCAGCCAGCATGCCGAAATTGACAGCTTCACCAAAGAGGATCTGGCCACGCTGTTCATCTGAGGCGAGATGACGCTCCGTGGCCATCGATTCTTTCATGGTCTGCAGCGAATAAATCTTGTTCCGGCCAAATTCATGGCGATAGTGCATTGCGGAAAGCGTATTCATCTCGGATCGTTGTGACAGCGCCATCATGCAGCCAATACCTGCCAGATCCAGATTACGGGCAGCGTGAGCCGATACCGGATTGCCCAGATAGGTGCGCAAACCAAGCATACGCGCCTTACGGATATAATCGACACTGTGATCGATCAAAAGCGTACGGAATCCATGCCGATCCAGTTCATGTGCCAGTGCGCGCGCTACCAGGTTGGCACCGATAAACAATACTCCTTTGGGCTCAGGATCGGAAACCCCCAGCCAGCGGGCAAGAGATCCTGCCGTAAAACTTTGCAGCACCACGGTAAAGAGGATAACAAGAAAGGTCAAAGAGACCAGCAGGTTGGCTTCTGCATAGCCGGCACTTGCCAGTTTCATGGCAAACAGGGCTGAGACGGCTGCCGCCACGATACCACGAGGCCCAATCCAGGAAAGCAGCAGCTTATCACGGATTGTCAGATCGGAGCCGAGCGTGGAAAAAAAGATATTCAGAGGACGGGCGACAAACTGGATCACCAGCAATACGCCCACAGCACCGAGGCCAACATCCAGCAGCGCGGCCAGATCAATACGCGCCGCCAGAACGATGAACAGACCGGAGATAAAGAGGATGGAGAGCGACTCCTTGAACTCCAGCATATCTTCAATCGGCACCTGCTTCATATTCGCCAGCCATATGCCCATGACGGTTACCGCCAACAGGCCCGATTCATGGGCCAGCACATTGGAAATAGTGAAGGCGGCAAAGACAAACAACAGTGTCCCCATATTATGCAGATACTCAGGCATCCAGTGATGCCGGAGTACCATACCCATACCATAGCCAAAGGCAGCACCAAGAAGAGTGCCTGCACCAACGACTTTGGCAAAGGTGATCAGCGTATGGGTAATGGCGCCGCCAGCCGCCCTTGAGACAATGAACTCAAAGACCAGCACAGCCAGCAGGGCGCCAATCGGGTCAATGACAATGCCTTCCCAGCGCAGGATATTGGAAATCGCGGCATTCGGCCGGACAGTTCGCAGTATGGGAACAATCACCGTCGGACCGGTAATGACCACCAGTGACCCGAACAGCATGGCCATTTCCCAGGTGAGGCCCAGCATGAAATGGGCTGCAGTGCCGATGATTACCCAGGTAAGCAACATGCCGGTGGAAACCAGGCGGCGCACCACTTTGCCGATCCCCTTCAACTCAGCAAATTTGAGCGACAGGGCGCCTTCAAAGAGAATCAGACCAACTGCAAGAGAGACAACGGGCATCAACAGGGCACCAAACATGGCGTCCGGATCCAACCAGCCGGTCACGGGCCCTGCCACAATGCCGCCAAGCAGAAGAAAGAGGATCGCCGGCAGCTTGACCCACCAGGCCAGCCACTGGCTGGCAATGGCCAACAGGCCTATACCGGCAAAGGCAATCATTACTGATTCAGACATTTACTTTTCCTCTCTTCCGGAGATCAGGTCACCGGGAAAATTATGATTTCATCCAATGAAGTGGAAAAAATTCAATCGTATTGATGAGCTTGCAAAATGACTACAATGTCATTTTGCAAGCTCATCAGATCTGGAACCATTTGACAGTTCAGCCTCTCATAGTGGAAGAACTTACTATTTTTCCAGCAACCCTATCAACTATTAATGCCTCGGCACAACGATGAGCCACTGTCTTTACCTTTCGCCCCTGATCTACTGCTGCTCAACGAAGAATAGCACGGGGCGGGTGATACCCGGAAGGGGCTGTGGCGTTGGGCATAAGAAGGCCTTCTTTACCGATCAGGGTGCCCGGGCTTGTTACTGAATTACAGCCGGTCTGGACCCTATCCCCGAGGATGGCGCCAAACTTGCGGCGACCGGTATCAATCGAACCTTCGTCGGTACGGATTAGCACATTTCCAGGCAGAAATCTGAGATTGGCAAACTTGGTACCGGCCCCCAGATTGACCTCCCGGCCCAGGATAGAATCGCCAAGATAGGCAAAATGACCGGCCTTGGCATGATCGAGGAATATGGAGTGTTTCACCTCGGTGGTGTGACCAAGAACACAATGGGCTCCGGTCAGGCAGTACCCCCGCAGATAGGCCCCCTGGCGGATCTCGCAGTAGTCGCCGATAATGGCTGGAGACTTGATCATGGCGCCGCTTTCCACCAGCACCCCTTTTCCTAAGGATATCCGGCCGCCCATGAGTACGGCCCCGGCCATAATAACGGTGGCGCCGGTGAGCAGGCGGCCATCGGCGCTGACCCGCAGCTGCTCTTTGGTGGCATCGCCGTAGACAATATCCAATCCTGTGGCCGAAAGGATCTGCCCTTCATGAAGGATGACGGTTTTGGCCAAAGGCTCTCCTTCCGGGAGCAGGGGACTCTTGAGTTGTGGATAGACAAAGCCATCCATATACCCTTTCAGTCTGGTCAGGGCCATCCAGACATACTCCGTTTCAAGGAAAAGAGAGCTGTGAGAAAAGTCAGAGAGGTCAAAAAAAGAGTGCGGGTTCAGCAGGTTCAGCATAAACAGACTCCACAAAAACAAAAAGATATGAAAAGAAGAACACTCGAATACGAGCAACTATGATTGAAAGAAGCGGTTAATTCAAGAAAAAACAAGAACTTTCTCCCTTTATCCTGCGACCTTCACCCCGGAGCCCTCTCCTTCTACATTTGCTGTCTTGACTTCGAGCAGAGAAATGTTTAGTTTTTCGCATCGGTTTGAGAAAGTATGCAAGAGTCCCTGAGTGGTTCGTTTTGCTCTACATTCTTCCCTGTTTTAAGCAAGGGGATTTATCGGGAATTACTCCCTGACTCAATGAAAGTCACTTATCCAGTTATTCTGGATCAGGAGGTTTACGTGGAATTTAATGATTCATTATCCATTGGCATGGATGATTTTTCCGACAGTGAAAATATGAAGATCCCCGACACCCTGCCGATGATGGCAGTTCGTGACGTGGTAATCTTTAATTATATGATCATCCCTCTTTTTGTCGGCCGGCCCGGTTCTGTAGAGGCCGTGGGCGAGGCGCTGAAAAAAGACAAGCTGCTGATGCTGGTCACGCAGAAGGACTCGACCCAGGACAACCCTGAGGCTGCTGATCTCTATTCAGTAGGCATGGTCTGCATGGTCATGCGTACCCTGAAGCTGCCCGATGGCCGCCTCAAGGTGCTGGTGCAGGCGGTTTCCAAGGCCAAAATCGTGGAATATGTCCAGACCGAGCCTTTTTATCAGGTGAAGATTGACGTGCTGCAGGAGAAAGAGCCTGAAAAAATCACGGTCAAGATCGAGGCCCTGATGCGCACCGTACGCGAGCAGACTGAGAAAATCATGTCCCTGCGCGGCATTCTTTCCGTTGATCTTATGACCATCATCAACAACATCGAAGAACCTGGACGACTGGCTGATCTGGTTGGCTCCAATCTTCGCTTGAAGATTGCAGAATCACAATCTATTCTTGAAGAAATTGATTCTGTAGCCCGTCTGAAACTGGTCAACAATTTGCTGACCAAAGAGCTTGAAGTCACCACCGTCCAGGCCAAGATCCAGTCTGACGCCAAGGAAGAGATGGGGAAATCGCAGCGGGAATATTATCTGCGTGAGCAACTGCATGCCCTGCAAAAAGAGCTGGGCGATGGTGACGAGCGGGTGCAGGAGATTGAAGATCTCTACAAGGCGCTGAAAAAGAAGAAGATGCCTAAAACCGTGCGCAAAGAGGCGGAAAAGCAGATCAACCGTATGGAGATGATGCATCCAGAGTCCTCAGAGGCTACCATTATCAGGACCTACATTGACTGGATCCTTGATGTCCCCTGGAAAAAGTCCACCCAGGATCGTCTTGACCTGGTGGCCGCCAAAGAGGTACTCGACGAGGATCATCACGGACTCGAAAAGATCAAGGAACGCATCCTTGAATATCTGGCCGTGCGCAAGCTCAACACCACCACCAAGGGCCCGATCCTCTGTTTTGTAGGCCCTCCGGGAGTGGGCAAGACCTCACTCGGCAAGTCCATCGCCCGGGCCATGGGCCGCAAGTTCCATCGTCTGTCACTGGGTGGCATGCGGGATGAGGCCGAGATCCGCGGCCATCGCCGCACCTATATCGGGGCCATGCCCGGACGCATCATCCAGGGCTTAAAGCTGGTTGACTCCAATAATCCCATCTTCATGATGGACGAGATTGACAAGATCGGTTCTGATTATCGCGGCGATCCCTCGTCCGCCCTCCTTGAGGTGCTTGATCCTGAGCAGAATTTCGAGTTCACCGATCACTATATGAACATGCCCTTTGATCTCTCCAAGGTCATGTTCATCACCACCGCCAACATGACCGACACCATCCCCGGTCCGCTGCTGGACCGGATGGAGGTGATCCGCCTTTCCGGCTATACCCAGGAGGAGAAACTGGCCATCGCCAGGCGCTACCTGCTGCCCCGGCAATTGAAGGAAAACGGCATCAAACCCCGTCATATCCGCCTGCAGGATGACGCCCTGCAATATATTATCAGCCATTATACCTACGAGGCAGGGCTGCGCAACCTGGAGCGCGAGATCGGCAAGGTCTGCCGCAAGGTGGCCAGGAAGATAGCCGAAGGCGGGAAAGGACCTTACAGCATCACACCCAAGACCATTGAGCGTTATCTTGGCCCGCCCAAAAACATTCCAGAGTCGGAACTTGACTCCCTGTCACAACCGGGGCTCGTCACCGGACTGGCCTGGACAGAGGTAGGCGGCGAGATCCTCCATATCGAGGTTAATCTCATGCCGGGCAAGGGTACCCTGACCCTTACCGGCCAGCTTGGCGATGTGATGAAAGAGTCGGTTCAGGCAGCGCTCACCTACTGCCGCAGCCGCTCCCAGGAAATGGGGGTGGAAGACAGTTTTTTTGAAAAGACAGATATCCATGTCCATGTCCCGGCTGGCGCCATTCCCAAAGACGGCCCGTCTGCCGGCATTACCATGGCCACCGCCATCTATTCCGCCGTCACCAAACAGACGCTGATCAAGGGTCTGGCCATGACTGGCGAGGTGACCCTGCGGGGTCGGGTGCTGCCCATCGGCGGATTGAAAGAGAAGGCCCTGGCGGCCCTGCGCGCCGATATTACCAAGGTGATTATCCCCGCGCAGAACGAAAAAGATCTTGCCGATATCCCCAAGGATATCCGGGAAAAGATGCAGTTCTTTCCGGTCAAGGACATGGACGAGGTGGTGAAGATTGCCTTCGGCCGTTTGCAGAAAGTGGAAGAAAAATAATATTGGACACTCTGGATACCATTGGACTTACACGGCGAACAAAACCTTGATTGCCCGCCTGACCGCTCTGCTTGTATAAAAAAAAGGGTCAGACGCTGGATGGCCCTTTTTTTGTTGCTTTGCCCTCTGACTCTCGGTGGCTGGCTGGCCCTCTACAGCCTGCAATCCGGTCCTGGGCAGGAGGCGGAATATGCCATTGTCACTATTCCGCCCGGATCGGGTCTGAAGCAGATAGGCCAGATTTTAGCTGAGGCCGGACTTATTGATAAAGATATCCGTTTTCTGCTGCTGGCCAAGGCTCTCGGCCTGGCGAAGAGCTTGCCGGCAGGTGAGTTCCGCTTGACCCTTGGGAGCAAGCCTGGAGACGTCTTGCGGCAACTGGCAACAGCCAGACAGGTTCAATATGCCGTCACCATCCCCGAAGGACTGCGGATAGAAGAGGTGGCAGAAATCTTTGCCGAAGGCGCCTGGTGTGATCGGGAGAGTTTTATTGCCCTGGCCCATGACCCTGAGTTCATCGAATCCCTGGGGTTCAAATCAGTGCCCAGCCTGGAGGGCTACCTCTATCCCGACACCTATCACCTGACGAAAGAGATAAAAGACACCAGGACCCTGATCACCATGCAGGTGGACCGTTTTTTGAAGGTATGGTCGGCATTGGAGAATGCCACTGAACAATCTCTGAGCCGCCATGAGGTTGTCACCCTGGCCTCGGTCGTAGAAAAAGAGACGGGCGTCTCAGAAGAACGCCCGCTTATTGCTGGAGTCTTTCTCAACCGGCTCAAGAGCGGGATGCGTCTGCAATCTGACCCCACCGTTATCTATGGCCTGAAAAATTTTTCTGGAAATCTGACAAAAACCGACCTCAAAAAAGACCACCCCTACAATACCTATGTCATCCCGACCTTACCAGCCGGCCCCATCTGCAATCCAGGTCAGAAGGCCATGGAGGCCGTTCTGCGTCCCGCACCCACTGACTTTTTTTATTTTGTTTCCAGGAATAACGGCAGCCACCACTTCTCAAAAAATCTTTCCGAGCATAATCAAGCAGTTAATAAATTTCAGCAGAGAGAGAAAGCAAAACAAAAATAAAGGCCCCATATCCAATTATTGACTTAAACTACTGAATGCACTTCAGAATTCACCGATAACCGCCTGTTTGTTTTAATGGACTCAACAGCTGCCCCCACAATGGAATAAATAATAGCAAAAACAAGGACTTCGGCAAACCAACCTGATGAACGGGCTTTATCCAGTGAGAGCACCAGCCATCGCCGGAACCCTTCTGTCAATGACAGATTTTGGATCTCTTCGCTGCAAGCGAAAAATTAGTTCCCAATAATTTTCTGGTCATCATGACAACGTTGCTCAACTACCAGAAAAATATACCGGGCCATTCTAATATGGTATGACCGATCATCCCAATATTAGTCTTTAACTGGGCTTCTTTTTCAAGATGCAGGTGATGTTTCAAGGTGTTAACCAAGTTATTCAACAAGGTTTACAGGTCAGTAAAAAACTTAGAGAAAAAGCCAGACTCAGTTTTCACAACAAGGAGGCGTTGTAAAAACTGAGTCTGGAGGGCAAACTTCCCCTTTTTTAAAATAGATCCAGCAGTATAGTGCCGAGAATAACCAGCCCTACACAGGCGACACGTTTAACCACCTGCGGACTCAATCTCTTGGCGATCTTGGGGCCGATATAGCCGCCGATAATGGCTGCCGGAAACATGGCCAGAAAGAGAACCAGATCAAAATTGCCAAACTGCATATGGCGGACAGAGCCCATGGCGCTATTGAAGAAGATGGCCAGCAGTGAGATGCCAACGACGATGTACATGGGCAGCCGCAACGCGAGGGTCATCAGCGGTACCATGAAGGGCCCGCCGCCAAACCCGAACATCGATGACATGATGGCGATGAGAAAGCCACCGATGCAGCCGACCACCATGTTGACCTCAAATTCCTGACCCCAAAAATCTACTTTCATAACGGATTCCTACTGATAGGTTACTGTTTGGCCTTGACTGTTTCTTCCGCCCGTTTCTTGAACTCTTTCAAGATGGCCTGCTCTTTTTTGTTCTTCGCCAGATAGCCGGCAGTGGTCTGCCAGTACATCAGGGCTGCCAGCACCAGGAGGATCCAGCCGAAGGCGGACTTGAACTGATCAAGGGTGATCATCTCGGTCAGCTTAGGACCGATGAAGCCGCCGAGCAGCATGGAGCAGCCGATGCCGATGCCGAGCTTCCAGTTGATGAACTTGATCTTGGAGTAGTTGGCAATCCCTGTCCCCTGGGCAAAGAGGACGGTGGGCATAACCGTTCCGGCGACGATGGTATGTGGCAGGGGGAATAACATAACCAGCAGGGGATTGAGGATAAATCCGCCGCCCGCACCCATGAGTACACCGAAAATGGTGACACAGGTGGCCAGGAGAAAGGGGTAG
>JANZPQ010000253.1:0-7623 GCA_038040945.1 Desulfobulbaceae bacterium
GGGTTGGTTGAGTTTCATATAGAAACACTTTCTTTTTATCGTTGACGCCCGCCAAGACAATGACTAATATTGTAGTCGTTTAGGTCTATAATGACTGCAATAGTATCCAGCTCATGGGTTGTTCAGAAAAATGACAAAAAAGAGAATTTACTCAAAATATACCAGAGAAGCCTTGTGTTTGCTGGGCAAGCAGATCCAGCTTGGCCGAAAAAAACATAATTGGAACGAATCTGATTTAGCTGAAAGAGCAGGTATTGCCTGGGCGACCCTGCAGAAAATCGAAAAAGGCCATTCCGGCTGCGCCATTGGTCTCTTTTTTGAGGTGGCTGTTCTTGTGGGAGTAAAACTCTTTGACCCTGAAAGGTCGTCACTTGCGCATCACCTCGCGCAAACAGATGAGAAGCTAGCGGTGTTGCCCAAAAAGATCCGCAGGAATACCATGATGGTAGATGATGAATTCTGACATGCTCTATACTGAAGCATTTGTCTGGATCTGGCTGCCTGGGATGCATGATCCTGTGGTTGCCGGCAAACTCTTCTCCTCCGGAGAACAACTGCTCTTTCATTATGGCCGGAGTTATCTGGCACGACATAACGCCATTTCCATATATGAACCGGAGCTGCCTTTAACCACTGGCATTCTCCCCTTGCCTGTCGGACTGCATATGCCTGGCAGTATTCGCGATGCTTCGCCTGATGCCTGGGGTCGACGAGTCCTGATCAATCAAAAGCTCGGGCTAAGAGATGTTCATGTAGATACAAATATCCTTAATGAGTTGACCTATCTTCTGGAATCCGGCTCCGATCGGATCGGCGCGCTGGATTTCCAACTCTCTGCCACCGAGTATGTACCCCGCAATGCAACGAATGTCTCTATTGTTGACTTGCTGAAATCAGCCGAACGGGTCGAACAGGGAATACCATTAACGCAGGAATTGGATCAGGCTTTGTATCATGGCAGTTCCATTGGTGGAGCCAGGCCCAAGGCCTTGATTGAGGAGAACGGCAAAAAATATATTGCGAAATTTTCAACCAGTACGGATCTGTATAGTGTCGTCAAGGCGGAGTTTGTCGCCATGCGTCTTGCACAGATGGCGGGAATACAGGTTGCGCCTGTCACACTGACTCAGGCATCTGGAAAGGATGTATTACTTATTGAGCGTTTCGACCGTGTGTTTGCGGATGGAAACTGGCAAAGGAGAGCCGTGGTTTCGGCCCTGACATTATTCGGCCTCGATGAAATGATGGCGCGTTACGCAAGCTATGAAGAACTGGCGGAGATCATTCGCCACCGCTTTACCAACGCCGCAAAAACCCTCCAGGAGCTCTTTTCTCGCCTGGTCTTTAATGTCCTGTGTGGAAACACCGATGATCACGCACGCAATCATGCAGCCTTCTGGAATGGCAACATGCTCAGCCTCACTCCTGCTTATGATATTTGTCCACAAGGACGAGCCGGCAATGAAGCATCCCAGGCCATGTTGATTGCAGGCGAAAGTCGCCTGAGCCGTCTTTCACTCTGTTTGGAGGGTGCGAGTCATTTTTTGCTGACCAGGAAAGAGGCAATTATCATTATGGAAAAACAATTGCACGCCATCGTTGATAATTGGACTGAAGTTTGTGATATCGCCCAGACCAACAAGACTGATCGAGCCTTGTTATGGGGGCGTCAGTTTCTGAATCCTTTTGCCTTTGAAGACCTGGGTGAGGAAGGCCGAAGTTTAAAACGTCTTGCTGAAAAGGCCAGGGGGACAGGGGTGGTGAGGGGTTAGGGTGGTTGTCCATGATCAGGACTCAAAGCTGAACCACCCCCGGCCCCTCCTTATAAACAAGGAGGGGGCTAAATTCATCACTTTCTGGTCTTTCTCGTTTTCTGGTTCCCATGCGGCGTATGGGAACCAGATTGAAATCACGCAGTCCCCCGTAGGAGCGACCTTGGTCGCGATTGATGCCGGTTTTGATGAAGTGACTTTTTCGCGACCAAGGTCGCTCCTACGGATAGATTCAACATTTTTATGAAATATCCGGGATAGTTTCAATAAAATATTGTTGCAAGGTCATGCAACATTGCAATCTAAGAGAAATATCATGAACATCCTCATCTGCGGCGGCGCCGGCTATATCGGGTCCCACATGGCCAAGATGCTGGCAGCTCACAATCATACGGTGACTGTTTTTGACAACCTTTCCACCGGCCACAGGGAGGCGGTTAAATGGGGGAAGTTTGTCCAGGGTGATCTGCTGAACAAAGCTGACCTGCGGCAGCTCTTTGCTGGTGAAGGCTTTGATGCGGTCATGCACTTTTCGGCGAAGTCACTGGTCGGTGAATCCATGGCTGATCCCGGACTCTATTACAGCAACAATGAAACCGGTACCCTGAACCTGCTGGATGTCATGCGTGAACGCGAGGTGAATAAATTTGTCTTTTCCTCCTCCGCGGCCACCTTTGGCACTCCGGTCAGGGACTTTTGATTGATGAGAGTCACCCGCAGAATCCCATTAATCCCTATGGCAAAACAAAGCTGATGGTGGAGAAGATCCTCCGGGCCTATGGTCGGCCTATGGGCTCTCTTCAGTCCGCCCCCGCTATTTTAACGCCGCCGGGGCGGACCCGGTTGGTGAAATAGGGGGCAGAGGTTTTAGGGGCAAGGTTCAAGGTGCAAGGGGCGTGTTTTGTTGGGTTAGGTTGCGTCTTTCAGCACCGTAACCCAACAAATTGCTATTCCTCTTTGGCCCCTAAAACCACCGTGCTGGATAGCTTTTGACCCTTACGGAAAAATTGCAGGGTGATGGTTGAACCCGGCGCGCTCAGGGCAATACGGTTGCGAATATCGGCCGCTCCCGCGATGCTGACATCATCCATGGATACAATCAGGTCTTCCTCTTGCAGAGAAGAGTGCGAGGCCGGTGAATCTTCCCTGATCTTGCTGACGAGGGCACCATTAGCGGCATCTATGGTCAGATTATGGGCCTTGAGCAGATCAGGATAAACGTCCTTGAGTGCTGCCCCCAGCCATGCCCGTGTCATCTTGCCGTCTTTTTGCAGCCGCTGGGCAATGATTGTTGCCATATTGATAGGAATGGCAAAGCCAACTCCCATGTAACCACCGGTCTGGGTCAGGAAGGCCGTGTTGATGCCTACAACCTGGCCGTGAATGTTGAGCAGCGGGCCGCCTGAGTTGCCGGGATTGATTGCCGCATCGGTCTGGATGAAATCCTCGTATTCGCTGATACCGACGCTGCTTCTTCCTGTGGCGCTGATAATGCCTGCGGTCACGGTCTGGATCATTTCAAAGGGTGAGCCTATGGCTATCGCCCACTCCCCGACCTTGAGCGAGGATGAGTCACCCAGGGATATGACCGGGAGCTCCTCTGCATCGATCTTTAGCAGGGCGACATCCGATTTCTGATCTTGGCCGATTATTCTGGCAGTAAATTCCCGCTTGTCTATGAGACGGATTGATATCTCCTCTGCCTTGTCGACAACATGGGAGTTGGTGAGGATATAGCCGTTTTTATTGATTATGAATCCAGAACCATGAGCGTAAGATGTTTGCCGGTTGCCGGTGTCAGGGCCCTTGCTGTTCTTATCTTCGCCAAAGAAATCATGAAGAAGAGGGTCGTTGAAGAATTCGTTCGAGGCTTTTTTGTCGGCGGTGTTGTCCTTTGTCACTTTTTTCACATAGACATAGACAACAGCAGCTTTGGCCTTCTCGGTGACGGCATGAAATGCCTCAGCCGTATCAATCAGCGCTGCTATTTTGGTGTCAATATTTTCTGCGCTGATAGCGGTAAGCGGGATAGATGGAAGCCCAAAGAGGATAAAGAGAGAAAGGAATAGTCTGAGCTGAGGAAAAGTCATGATATCTCGCCTGATACTGGTGTTTGAAAGAGTAGAGAAGGAGAACCGTGTTTTAGCTCTTCTGCTGGTACTACTACCAGCAACTGCGCTTATGAAACAATAAAACAAAAAAAGCACCTGACTCAAAGAGAATCAGGTGCTTGATTTTTTACTGGTGGGCCGTCCCGGGATCGAACCGGGGACCTACTGATTAAGAGTCAGTTGCTCTACCAATTGAGCTAACGGCCCATGCTGTAATATGTACAACACGGTGAACACTATCTATCACAAGGGAGTGCGTCCGTCAAGACGCAGTGGCAAAGAAAGAGCACGGAACTGCGATTGTCTCATTTTTGCCTGATTTTTCTCTTCTCTACCGGTAATAGAGGTGAGGGCTGCCCATGGTCAGGAGGGATTTATAGAGGTTGCGTCTGAATTCTCGACGATCCCATATTCCTTGAATGTGCCCGCGTTTGAGGGCATTTCTGGCGGAATGATAATCAGGGGGTATGTCGATTCCCGTGGTCTCGCGGATGACCCGGTGACCGGCAAAGCCTATGCGACTTGAACGGATAGCAAACTGATAGGGTGAGCAGCCGAGGAAGCTGGCAACAGGCCCGGCGTAGGAATTGTTGTCATAGACGACAATGTAGAGCCCGCCGGCATCAATGTATTCACGTACGGCCATGGTGCATTTGGGCATCTGGGTGACCCCGAGAGTCCCCTCCTGGATGCGGATACCTCCCGTGGTGTGGACATAGGAGATCAGTGGGCGTTTCTTGCGTTTGGCCATGGCGCAGGCCTCAATGAACTTTTCTCCTTCTGCCGAGCCTACCGTGCCGTTTCTGAAATCGGAGTAGAGCATACTTACCACAACCTGAATATCCATGATCCTGGCATGGAAGGTCATGTTGCCGGCGTTGCGCCCTGTTTTCTTTTTGGATGATTGGAGTCGTTCGTCAAACCCGGTGTATCCCAGAGGATTGCCGGCCGTAATATTGGTGTTGAAGAGGCGAATGGAATCAGGATCAAAGATATTTCTCAGGTACCACTTGTGTTCGAGGGGAAAGTGGTGACCACAGGTCTCACAGACCCCGGCGAATTCACCGAAGAGGTCCGGCACCCAGAGATCTTTGCAGCCGTATTTTTCGCTGTCGGGACAGGTGATGGTGCGATCCATATTGGCCAGCGGGCTGGTGTAGGTGTCTGTCAGCTCCAGTGGGTCCTGGGTGTTGCCTGGTGCAGGAGTGCCGTCTGGCGGACTGATCTGCGGACGAATGGATTTTTTGTCAGGTTGCCGGGAGAAAAAATCAATGGCAGTGGTAATGGGTGAGGTGACCCGTTTGAGGATAACGGTTCCCTCACCGGAGACATCCTTGAAGACTTTCTGCACCTGTTTCTGGTGATTTTTCAGGATATCATAGCGCAGGGTATAATAGACATTTTCAGTTTTTTCCTGGAACCGGCGGAGAACTTTTTCCGTAGGTGTGGGCAGGCCGGTGAAGCCCTGAGTGGACATCTCCCGATATTTCTTGGAACGCGAAGCAAGAAGCCGTTTGATCTCATCCTGGTTGAGATCCCAGGAGACGTCAACCTGAAGCTCCTGGGCTTCAGTCTTTGCCTTTTTCCGTTTGATCTCATAGGAGCGGAAGGCCCTGAAGCTTTTGGTGGAAAGGACGACCTTGTCGGTGGCACGCATAACCTCGGCCCGAATCTGGGCAAAAAAGGCGAAATCATCTCTTCTGGCGCCAAGGGGCGGTTCCTGGACGATATGATCGATGGTGCCAAGGGCCAGGTTGTCTGTGGCGGTCAATTTGAGCCGTTCGGCGCAGACCTCAATGAGTTCCTTGGGTACCTTGCTGCCCTCTTTCACCTTGCCTTCAATGGCAGCGGCCCCTTCCGGTGAGATGACGGAATAGTAACCATGAGAACACATCATGCGAAAATCAGAGAGTCCGATGGCCTCGGCTCCACCTGAACCACCCTCGGAGATCATGGAGATCATGGGAACCCGCAGCTTGGTCATGGCGTAGATGTTGCGGGCGATCTGCTGAGCGGCTCCCGGGTACTCTTCCACGGGAAAGGAACCGGGGGTAAAGACGTAGAAGTGGATGGGGATGCCTTCGGTCTCCGCGACCTTCATATAGCGGAGGGCCTTTTCATTGCCTTCGGGCTTGCAGGAACCGCCATTACGGAATTCTTCGCCATGCCCTGTTTCCTGGCCAATGACCATGACTGAGGCAGTATAGGGCTTGTTTTTTATGCGTCTGACGATAGTGGCCTTGGCGCAGACCATGGCCGGATCGATATTGGCGTCACCCTCGCCGCCAAGCTCGGTATAGTCTTCATAGACGTTTTCCAGGATGTCCTTGAGGCTGAAACGCTGGATGGAGCGGACGATCCGTACCCGTTCCATGGGGGTCAGCTGTTCTTCCGCCCGCTCTTCGAGAAAAGAGATGGCTTCGTGCAGTTTATTGATCTCGCTGCCAAATTGTTCTTCGCTGTGATCGTAGACGGTCTGCTTCAGTTGGTCGCAGGTCTGTTTAAAACCGTCGAGGTTGCCCCAGTTGGAGTAATCCTTGAGCTGAGTCAGATAGTTGATGCGTTCTTCGATTTTATGGAGCTGCTTGAGTAATGCGTTCATAGAGAGTGCTGTTACAGGTTGCAGTTGATTGATAGGATAATTAGGTGGGGTGTTTTTGACCCGACCTAATTAGAAAGTCAGCAGGCGATCCAGATTCTCTTTCAGGTATTCCAGGTTGGTGATAATGGGGCTGCCTTTTGAATCTTGGCCACGAATGACGGTCTCGTCAAGAAACTGTCTTGCCCGCTCTTTGGCCTCGTCCATGGATTCTCCCCAGACCAGGGCGAGTGCCAGGTTCGGGTCGAAATCACTGGGAATCGGGTACTCCCGGTCAGAAGGGACATGGGAGTAGACGGTTGACCAGTCGTGCTGGGGAAAATGGAAGTCGGTGATGGTGCCGATCCAGGGAGCAAAGCCGCGACGGGTGTCTTCGGCCACGATGCGCAGTTCAATGGACGCCCCTTTAAACTCGATGGCCTTCTGTTTGTAACCGATCTTTTCACCCAGCCCCAGTCTGATCTGTTCGCGAATGAGATTGGGGTGCTGATTGTTAAGATAGCTGATGCGGGCGGAGACGTCATTTTCCACCTGGATTCTGGTGTTGACCTCAAGCAGATAGGGTTGACCGGACCTGCTGACAATCCATTCCCAGGTGCCGACGTTGTCATAGCGGACATGGGCTGCCAGCTTCAGTGAATAGTCGACGATCTGTTCCAGGACCTTCTGTTCGTCGAAATCATAGGTGAAGCAGGAGCTATGGAAGCCCGGCGCCGCCTCTACCCGTTTCTGACGACCTGTTGACTGGATGGTACAGTTTCTCGAGCCGAAGTGGATTCGCTCGCCATGGCGGGAGCAGACCAGTTGCACCTCGAGATGGTTATAGTCGCGCAGGCATTGTTCGATGAGGACGCCGCCGTCTCCGAACTGGCGCTTGGCATAGCTCTGGACCTGACGGTAGATGCGGCGGAACTGCTCGATCTCCGTCACCTCTTCAATGCCCATGCCGCCGCCGCCAGCCGCAGCCTTGACCAGGATGGAAGGGGCCTTGATATCCTGGGCAAGCTGATTGTCCAGCAGTCTCTGGGCGATCTCTTCTGCCTCCATCTCGTTGTAGATGGGGCTGTCGGTCCCCGGGATGGTAGGGATTCCCAGTTTGTTGGCGACCCGTTTGGTGTTGATCTTGTCGCCAAGGCTTTTG
>JANZPQ010000254.1:0-5844 GCA_038040945.1 Desulfobulbaceae bacterium
CCCCGCAGGCGACGAAGTAGGCCAAGACGATGCGGTCGTATAACCCCTGCATGCCGCAACCGTAGGCAATAATCGCCGGAGCGACACCGAAGGAAATGACATCAGCGAGGGAATCCAGCTCTCGCCCCATCACTGACGCCACCTGACGCCATCTGGCAATGCGACCATCCAAGACATCAAAGACCAGAGCAGCCAAGACCAGGGCACAGGCAAAATAGACATGCCGGATGTCGCCGATTTGCAGGTAGGTCATGGTGGAGAATATCGCCCCTATCCCGCAGACGGCGTTGGCGAGCGTAAACCAGTCGGCCAGATGGAACTCACGAATCATCGATAAGGGCTTGGGGCGTTTCTGTGTCGTCATCGTAACCGGATCTCCATGCGAATTCCTTCTATCCATGCCAAAACCGCCCTGAATAGTGCAGCTGGCGAGTGTTAAATACCAAAACTCTATATCTACGATACTCTACGAGAGTTTTCTCTTTTAATCGTCATCTACTGCCTTGCTGTTGTCAAAAAGATATGGAGCAAACTTTCCTGCGGGCTTACCCGGAATGGTCTCCTCTGCCTGCTCATTGCATGTACCTCTCTGCTATACAGGGCCACCGACAGAGTGATAGGCATCCTCCACGACTGCAATTCTTGTGACGGAGCCCACTGTGATAAAGCCTCCCTGATCGGGAAGAAAATGATAACATTTTAAAGGGACAAGCGAATCATATAGTTCTGACCCGGTTTTCTACGTTCTTCACCACCAGAACTTAGGGTAACTCCTGGTCTTGGGAATGTTGTTGACAACAAGGGCGATCAACAGCATGATGAGCACCCCGATGCCCACCGGCATCACGGCGTAAAAATATCCCAGTTGATAGATCTGTGCTCCGCCGATCACGGCGATCAGGGCTGTGGCACCGCCGGGTGGATGCAAGGTCTTTGTCACATGCATTGCGGCAATGGCAGTGGCTACAGCAACAGACGACGCAAGCCATATGTGGGGTGTAAAAATTTGATAACAGGCAACCCCGATAATGGCGGAGATAATATGGCCGCCGACCAGATTCCTGGGCTGGGCAAAGGGGCTTTTCACGGAGCCATAGATCAGAACCGCAGACGCCCCGAAAGAACCGATCACCATGACAAGAGCCGTCTCGTCAAGAAGGTGATAGTGGAGGGCGGCCACGGCGGCAATCCCGAGACATGCGCCGATCCATGACCAGACGATCTCAGAGATGCTCACCATGGGGGGGCTTTTCGTAACGCCTTTCATCTTGCGAAAATAGCCGCTTTCAATCTGTTCTTCTGGATTTTCATGGTGTGGCATAAGAGAGGTTCCTTGCTCATCTTTAAGTTAATAGCCCGTCCTGCCGCTATCCGGCAGGGCCTGCGCCGGGTTGCGGCTCTCCCCGCCACTGGTCACCAGCACCGCCGATGCACCCGGCAAGGGGCACTTGGTTTCACAGATGCCGCAGCCGACGCATAACTCGTCAAGCAGGTACGGCTGTTTGACCGTCACCTTCTCTCCCCGGCTGTTCTCCACTTCCACCTCCCTAAATTTGATTGCCTTGTCAGGGGTGGGACAATGTTCTTCGCAGACCATGCAGGGAATCCCCTTGGCATAGGGCAGGCAACGATCCAGGTCAAAACAGGCGTTGCCGATCTTCACCTTCTTCTTCTCGGCCACGTCCAGCTTTTTGATCGCCCCGGTGGGGCATACCTGGCCGCAGAGGGTGCAGTTGTACTCACAATAACCGGTGCGAGCCTTGAGGATGGGGGAAAACATCCCCTCCACTCCGCCTTGGAGAAAAGCCGGCTGCAGGCCATTGCCGATGCACACCTTCATGCACTCCCCGCAGCGCACGCAGCGGCCGATGAACTCCTCCTCGGGCAGGGCCCCGGGTGGGCGGATGAGGAGCGGATCAGACTGCCGGGCCAGGGTTCTGCTCTTGAGAAAGAAGGGCAGCGCCGCCCCCAGGGCCAGGGAGCCGACAAAACTGCGCCTGGAAAGGGCAAAAGACGGTCTAACCTGAGGCAATAAACCGAACTGGAAGGATATCTTATTGCCGGGGCAATGATGGATACAATCCAGACAGAGATTGCAATCAAGGGGTGAGATATTGCGTTCCTCGTCTATGGCCCCCATCCGGCAGACATCTTGACAATTCCGGCAGGTACCGCACTTGGTCCCGGCCCGCCCCCGCAGCAGTGAAAAACGGGCCGTGACTGCAAACATCGCCCCCAGCGGACAGATATTGCGGCAGAAGAAGCGCCGTTCCAGCCGCTCCAGCAGAAAGACCAGAAGAAGGATGGCCAGCGACAGTAGCGCCAGGTCATAATATTTCTGATTAAAGGGCAGGATGGTCGCCTTCAGGAAGGCATAGAGAGGTTCGGTCAGCCCATTGACCCAGGCCGGCGCCTGCTGGTAGGTGGAGGTGAAAAAGGTGGTCGCCAGGGCGTTCAGGGCCGGGTCTACAGCCAGAGCCAGGGACCGGACCAGAATTGAACAGGGGTCGATATAGCCGGCCAGCGGCAGGCCGAACCAGGCCCCGACCAGCAGAAAACCTAAGATGTAAAATTTAAGGGCCCGGTATTTTCCCTCCCTCCCCTGCCCTTTACTGGGCACAATCTTGTGGCAACCGTCAAGCAGGGTTCCCATGGGGCAGACCCAGCCGCAGAAAAAACGACCCAGGATCAGGGTGAGTAACAGGGTAATAACGGCCGGCAGCATCAGGACAATGAAGAATCCTGCCGCCACCGAAGCAGAGAGGGCCAGCAGCGGATCGATGCGAAAGAGGACATTGACCGCATACTCAATCGTATCGCTGCCCGAATAGTCAGTCCTGATGAAGAGAAATAAAAAAAGGGCCAGGCAGGCCAGTTGGCTTGCGCGCCGCCAGTAATACGCAGGAATCCTCTTTTTGATTTTCATTTGTTCACCATGGAAGATCAGGCCTCGATGATCCTGATCTTCGTCAGGTCCATCTCCCCCAATCCCAGTCCATAGGCAGCCAGCGTGGATTCGATCTCCTCCGGTTTCAGACCGAAAAAGGTGGTGGCATAGGCATCGGCTGCCACCGGGTCGGTCGAGGCGACAAGCGTGTCCAGTACCCTGACATCAGCCAAATTTCCGCCCTGAGGGCCATTATTGAGAAGGATCCGGGTGGCATCAATGACGGTGAGTTTCGGTCGGATGACGGTGGCCAGATCAGCCAGCTTCTGGCCCAGACTGTGGTGCATTGCCCCCCGGTTGCCACCGAGAACCCCCATGCTGTTCTTGAGGCCGAGGGTCAGCCGGCTGAGGCCGTGGTGTTTGGCCACCGGCACATTGATGTAGCTGTCGGCCTCAAGTGCATCCCGATAGATCGAGAGCCGCCTCACTGCCTTGCCCCGCTCAATATCGACCGGGACATATTTACGCTCGTCCGGGTGGAAGAACTTCAGCCGCTTGTCCTTGATCCCGGCCAGGGCGTCCTGAATGCCGCTGTTGACATAGCAGCGTCGCTCCTCATTGCAGGTGCGGTCAAAGACCAGGACCTCGCCGGCCCCGGCATCGAGTGCCCGCTCTACCAGGGCTCTGACCACCTGGGGATGGGTATTGGCAGCCTGGTCCGGATTTCGATCCCAGCCGATATTGGGCTTGACCACAACCTTGTCGCTCGGGCGGACGAACTTGCCCATCCCGCCCAGGGGCCCAAGGACCCGGTCAACCAGCTCCTGATAGTCCTTGCCGGTGGCATGGGCCAGCAGGGACGGCTGCCTCTCTGAGGCCAGCGCCGCGCCACTCCGGAAATGGGGTACAGTGACACTGAGACCTGCCGACCACAAGGCCACCTGCCTGAGAAATTCTCTCCTGTCCATATCAGCACCTCGCCCGTTCATATTCGTCTGAGGGAACGCTCATTTCTGATAAGTATGGCACCGCGAGATGAGTATGTCAAAACAAACCTCACGCCGTCATCACACTGGAATGGTATGATGCAACTTACCTTTTTTTAAGTTGACAATAACCGACACAAAGACTACTTTCTGTACCAACCAGTCAGTTCTGAAATATTTGGAGATTTTTATGGCAGTTACAGTCAAAGGTGAAAAAACAAGGGAACACATTCTCAGAGCTTCTCGAGAAATTCTCCTTAAACAAGGATTTCACAACACCTCGGTCAGTGAAATAATCTCAGCCACCGGTGTTAAAAAAGGAAACCTTTATTATCATATTGCCAGTAAGGATGAGTTAGGTCTGGCGGTTTTAGAAGATGCCAAAGAAGAATTTTTTCGTTTCCTGAATAAATCACTCTCGGGTACTGACCCGGTCGCTAAGATTATCAACTCCTGCCAGGCGATTTTTAATGAGCAGAAAAAAAACAACTTTGCCGGTGGCTGCCTGTTTGGCAATACTGCGCTGGAAATGACCGACAGTAATCCAGAATTTGCTGCCGTCATTCAAGAAGTTTTCGACAGATGGACGAATGAACTCGAAGCCCTCCTGCTTGAAGCGTTAGAGTCTGAGCTGCTTAACGCAAGAATTTCACCGAAACTCATGGCCAAAACCGTGATAGCAATTGTGGAAGGAGCGATTATGATGTCACGGGTCAGCAAACGCGAACAAGATCTGCTCGATTTTCTGGCCGCCATCAAGACCCTACTCGACCACTGATTTTTTTTGCAGAACATTTGTACCAATCAGTTGGTACACAAAGTACACACCTTCTTTAAAATATCAAAACATGCTTGTTTGTAACCGTGTCTGCCCGCAAAAAAGCTGCTTTGCCCAGACTCCCATTGGTACCATAACACTCAAAGGAGGCCTGATCATGAAGTTGAGACAAATTTTCACCACATTGTTTTTTGTCCTTATTCTCTTTTCACAAGGCTGTGGCAGCAAAAATCCACAAGACGCTCGTTTTCAAAACCTTAAAAACGGAATCTGCCACGACACTGTTTCCGGGCAAATGTGGCAGACTGATAAAAGTGAAACTATCAAAACGTATGAAGAAGCGCAGCTTTATGTAAAGAATCTAAAGCTTGGCGGGTACAGCGACTGGCGACTGCCAACCGTCTATGAATTATACGATCTGAATTACCTCTTTGACCTTCATTTGAACGGAACGTGCGACTTTGAACGGAAAGGGAAATACTGGTCCGGGGAAAAAGATGGCGAAGGAATGGCTGGATCCTGGGAGATGTCTGATCAATGCGATCCGGCACGTCGCTACTTCAATAAGAGTGAGGGCAGTGTCCGGGCAGTCAGGCCGTAAAGAATCTCTTTCCTGTCCATAATCAGCATTTCGCCCGTTCATGTTACTCCGATGGAACGCTCTTTTCTGAAAAATGGCCCCGCAAGGATTGATAAGAAAGGGAGGCTTTGGTTTTGTCCGTGCCAGATCATTGCTGAGACTGCAGGGGGTCAATCCACCTGAAGTTCCTGCAATCCCCGAATGCAGAAGAGCGGATCGCAGATCGCCTCATTACGGCAGACCGGACACTTGCTTGGCGCGCTCATCCGCTCGCGTTTGACAAAGACGAAACCACAGTGACGGCACTCGGCCGGTTCCACCTCGAGTACCGCGCCGGTGGCGTGCAGGCTGCGGCGGATATGCTCAAGATGGTTGGCGACCTCCTTTTCCGGGAGGGAGACAGCCGCGGAGAGCTCTTTTGCCGACATGGGGCCCTCGATGAGAAGGGCCATAATGGCATGACGAGTCGTCTCCTGCGCCGTACGGGGAATGACCGGTTCTCGCTCTCTTTTCTTCATACTAGCTCACCCCTATTTAGGCCGCTGCCGGTCCGGGATTGGAAAGCCATCCTTCCTTATTCAAGGGAAATAATCTGATCCGTCACTTCGGTGAA
>JANZPQ010000255.1:0-8205 GCA_038040945.1 Desulfobulbaceae bacterium
ATCCCCTCATCAAAGTCGGCCAACTTCTCGAGGAGTACCATATGTGCGGCCGTGAATTTTTGCTTATAATTTTCAGGGACATCGAGCTCCCTTACTTCCTGCCCGAGTGAATCCTCATCAAAGACGAACATCTTACCTTCAACAAGGTCAATAATTCCTTCGAAAGCTGACTCACTCCCAACAGGAAGCTGCAGAGCGACCGGGTTAGCCCCAAGTCTTTCTGCTATCATCTTGAGACTATGATCAAAATCAGCCCCAATACGGTCCATCTTATTAATAAATGCTATCCTGGGGATTGCATACTTATCTGCCTGTCGCCAGACAGTTTCAGACTGCGGCTCAACACCGCCAACGGCACAAAAAACAGCAACAACACCATCCAGAACTCTCAGACAACGCTCGACTTCAACGGTGAAGTCAACATGGCCAGGGGTGTCAATAATATTTATCTTACAATGACGCCAGAAACAAGTAGTTGCGGCAGAGGTTATTGTAATCCCGCGTTCCTGCTCCTGCTCCATCCAGTCCATAACAGCATTGCCATCATGAACCTCGCCCAACTTATGAGAACGCCCGGTATAATAGAGAATCCGCTCAGTTGTCGTGGTCTTTCCAGCATCAATATGGGCCATTATGCCTATATTGCGCACATTAGATAGATCCTCACGAACAGTCATCAACTTCCCTCGAACCAATCAAAAACTTGATGACCTTCTCACCCTTCGCACTCTAACAATCCGCCCATCTCACAAGAGAGAGACAGCCCTACCAGCGATAATGAGCAAACGCCTTGTTGGCTTCAGCCATACGATGCGTATCATCGCGTTTCTTCACGGCTGCACCACGATTATTAAAGGCATCCATAAGTTCCGCAGCAAGCTTCTCAGCCATGGACCTTCCGGAGCGGGACTTGGCATAGCTGATAATCCAGCGCATTGCCAAGGCGTTCCTTCTTGACTGCCTGACTTCCATTGGGACCTGATATGTAGCACCGCCCACTCGTCGAGACTTAACCTCGACCTTTGGACGAACCTTCTCCATAGCCTCTTCAAACACTGTCAGGGGGTCACTCTCAGTCACTTTGGCAGCTATAATATCCATAGCACCATACAGTATATGCTGAGCAACACTCTTCTTCCCCCGCTCCATAATTCCATTGGTAAACTTACTTACCAAGACAGAATTAAAACGTGGATCAGGATCAATCTCTCTTTTCGCTACTATCTTTCTACGCGGCATCTCTATCCTCTTTCACCAGCATAAACAATCTGTCAACAACCTATTATTTAGGCCGTTTCGCACCATATTTCGAGCGACCCTGACGCCTGTTTGAAACCCCAAGGGTGTCAAGCGTACCGCGAACAATATGATATCTCACACCTGGAAGATCCTTAACACGACCGCCCCTGATCAGCACGACCGAATGCTCCTGTAGGTTATGACCAATTCCTGGAATATAGGAGGTAACCTCAATCCCGTTGGTCAACCTTACCCTTGCAACCTTACGCAGTGCAGAGTTTGGCTTTTTTGGCGTTGTCGTATACACCCGAACACAAACACCGCGCTTCTGAGGAGAACCCTTCAACGCAGGAGTATTGGTCTTTTTAACTATTTTCTTTCTGCCCTGTCGAACGAGCTGGTTAATTGTTGGCATTACTTTTACTGCTCCTGTTCGCTTACCCTTATTTTATTATTCTTGACAACTTTAACCGCTCACACTTGTGATGAACGTATTATCCGTGAACAATGAACACAAAGAAAGATATTTACCCCAATGTCCTATCTGTGTCAACACAAAAAAAGAAACTGGGGCAGAATAGTTTCCTATGAATTGCCGCGTAATCCGGTTCCGGCTGAAATCAGCCTTCCCATGATTACGTTTTCCTTCAAACCGGCCAGTTCATCAATCTTGCCCGCCATAGCCGCATTGGTCAGCACCTTGGTTGTCTCCTGAAACGAAGCTGCTGAGATAAAGCTTTCTGTGGACAGCGAGGCCTTGGTGACACCCAGGAGCATTGGCTCAGCAACCGCCGGCATCTTCCCTTCTGCAAAAAGACGCTCCCGCTCCTCTTCAAATTTCCACCATTCAACCTGCTCACCAATCATGAAGCGGGAATCGCCGGCATTGGTAATCTGAACTCTCTTCAGCATCTGGCGAACAATAACCTCAATATGCTTGTCATTGATCTTAACACCCTGCAGACGATACACTTCCTGCACCTCGTTCACGAGGAACTTGGCAAGTTCCTTTACTCCCAGAACCCTCAAAATGTCATTGGGAAGAACAACGCCTTCCATTAAGGGCTCACCGGCCTGTACATAATCACCTTCATGAACAATGGTATGCTTGGCCTTGGGAACAAGATACTCCTCTGGTTCTCCATACTCCGGGGTAACGACCACCCGCCGTTTCCCCTTCAATTCCTTGCCGAAACTTACCCGTCCATCAATCTGGGAAATAATGGCAGGATCTTTTGATTTCCGAACCTCAAACAATTCAGCTACCCGCGGCAGACCGCCAGTAATATCCTTTGTTTTGGAAGATTCACGAGGAATCTTACCCACAATGGCCCCGGGCTCAATAATTGCACCCTCATCGACCGAGATAAAGGATCCTACCGGCAGACTATATCGGGCAAAGGATTCACTGTTTGGCAGCTTTAGGGTTTTCCCTCGCTCATTCTTGACACTGATGCGTGGATTCAGTTGGGCAGTGGCACTCGAATGAACAATGACCTTACTGGACTTACCCGTCACCCCATCCAACTTCTCCTGCATGGTAACACCTTCGATGACGTCACCATATTTAATGACACCACCAACCTCACTGACAATGGGAATTGTATAGGCATCCCACTTGGCGAGAATCATGCCGGCTCCAGCTGTTTCACCTTCTTTGACAAAGATCTGGGCCCCGTAGTTTACCTTGTAGCGTTCACGATCTCGGCCAAGATCATCCTTGATTGTGATTTCAGCATTACGATTCATGACAATCTTGACGCCCAGATTATTTTCAACATAATGCATATTTTTAAACACGACCAAACCGCCACGTTGGGTCTGAACCTCAGCTTGCTCAATGGCACGACTGGCTGTACCTCCGATATGGAAGGTACGCATCGTCAGCTGTGTTCCTGGTTCACCAATAGACTGTGCGGCAATGATACCAACAGCCTCACCGATGTTAACCATATGACCACGACCAAGATCACGGCCATAACAGGCAGCACAGACACCGCGCCGAGTACGGCAGGTAAGCACTGAGCGGATATACACCCGGTCAATCCCGGCCTCATGGATCTGTTTAACCTTCGCTTCAGTGACTTCTTCACCCTCAGCTACAATAACCTCACCGCTATACGGATCAACCACTGCCTCCAGGGTTACACGACCAAGAATACGGTCTCCAAGTGGAACAATAACCTCACCACCATCCATCAGGGGTTCAGCAACAATTCCGTCAATAGTCTGGCAATCGGCTTCAATAATCGTTGCATCCTGGGCCACATCGACCAGCCTACGGGTAAGATATCCGGAGTTAGCAGTCTTCAAGGCTGTATCTGCAAGTCCTTTACGCGCGCCATGAGTCGAGATGAAATACTCTAGCACTCCAAGGCCTTCGCGGAAATTCGCCTTGATCGGGGTCTCAATAATTGCACCCGATGGTTTTGCCATAAGACCACGCATGCCGGCAAGCTGCCGGATCTGATCACGTGATCCCCTGGCACCTGAATCCGCCATGATAAAAATAGAGTTGAAGCTTGGTGTCTCGATCAGCTTATTGTCACGGTCGCGAACATACTCAACCTTGATGCCGTTCATCATCTCATTGGCAACATCCTCACTCACCTTGGACCAGATATCAACAACCTTATTATATTTCTCGCCGGATGTTATCAGACCATCGGAATACTGCTGCCCAACATCCATAACATCGTTTTCAGCCTGTTCGATCAAATCTTCCTTACTCGTCGGGATCTTCATATCATTAATACAGATGGAAATCCCGGCACGGGTGGCGTACTCATACCCCATGTCTTTCAGACGATCGGCAAGAATAACGGTTTCCTTTGTGCCACCGTGTCTATAGGTGTAGTCAATCAGTTCGGCCAGGGCCTTCTTCGTCATCACCTTATTGATTTCGGCAAAGGGAACCGTGGCCGGCAACAGACCACCGATCAGAATTCTCCCCATGGTGGTATCAACAATCTTTCCATCCATTCGTACCTTAATCTTGGCCTGCAAATGAACGACCTTATAATCATAGGCAATTTTTGCCTCGGTCGGACTGGAGAAGATTTTACCTTCCCCATCGGCACCCAGGCGTTCCCGGCTCATGTAATAAAGACCGAGGACAATATCCTGAGAAGGAATAATAACCGGTTCACCATTGGCAGGTGAAAGGATATTATTAGAAGACATCATGAGAACGCGCGCCTCAACCTGGGCCTCAACAGAAAGCGGCACATGAACCGCCATCTGATCACCGTCAAAGTCAGCATTGAATGCGGCACAGACAAGCGGATGCAGCTGGATAGCCTTGCCTTCAATAAGCAGCGCCTCAAAGGCCTGCATACCGAGACGATGGAGGGTCGGTGCCCTGTTGAGAATCACCGGATACTCAGTGACCACCTCCTCAAGGACATCCCACACTTCCTTGGCCCCCTTTTCAACCATTTTTCGCGCGCTTTTGATGGTGGTGACAAAGCCCTTGCTCTCTAGCTTGTTATAGATAAAGGGTTTGAACAACTCCAGGGCCATTTTCTTCGGAATTCCGCATTGATGAAGTCGAAGATGGGGGCCCACAACAATAACGGAACGACCGGAGTAATCAACACGTTTTCCCAGAAGATTCTGACGGAAGCGGCCCTGCTTTCCTTTCAACATATCAGAAAGCGACTTCAGCGGACGCTTATTAGCCCCGGTAATGACCCGGCCACGACGACCATTGTCAAAAAGGACATCAACAGCCTCCTGGAGCATCCGTTTTTCATTACGAATGATAATATCGGGCGCATCGAGCTCAAGGAGACGCTTCAAACGGTTGTTTCTGTTAATGACCCGACGATAGAGATCATTGAGATCAGAGGTGGCAAAACGGCCGCCTTCCAAGGGAACAAGGGGTCGAAGATCCGGCGGCAATACCGGAATCACCTCAAGAACCATCCATTCAGGTTTATTGCCTGAATCGCGAAAGGCCTCGAGGACAAAGAGACGCTTATACAACTTCTGCCTTTTGGTCTTTGAGCTCGTAGCTGCCATCTCTTCACGCAACTTAGCCGACAAGGCAACAATATCCTGACGGGCGAGAAGCTCTCTGATGGCCTCAGCTCCAATACCAACCTGGAATTGACCGGGGAAGGCATCCCGCTGCTGACGATATTTTTCTTCAGTAAGCAGGGTACAAACAGGGATAGACTCTACGCTCGATTCGATTACTGCATATTGTTCAAAGTAGAGAATTTTTTCAAGCTGCTTGAGGGTCAGGTCCAGGACGGCGCCAATCTTGCTGGGAAGACTCTTGAGAAACCAGATATGGGCAACAGGAGCAGCAAGCTTGATATGGCCCAAGCGCTCCCGGCGGACCTTTGACTGAATAACCTCAACACCGCATTTTTCACAAACGACACCTCTGTGTTTCATGCGTTTATACTTGCCGCAATTACACTCAAAGTCCTTTACAGGTCCAAAAATCTTGGCACAAAAAAGACCATCTCTTTCAGGCTTAAAGGTCCGATAATTGATGGTTTCAGGCTTCTTTACCTCGCCATGGCTCCAGTCCATGATCTTTTCCGGCGAGGCAATCGATATCTGTACTTTTTTGAACTTAACAGGAGCTTTCGGCTTTTGAAAAAAATTAAATAGCTCTTCCACGAGATTACATCTCCCACAGTTTATAGGGTTAAAAAAGTTTTAAGCATGAAGTTGATCGACACATTTACACAGGGGCCTCAGAGGCCCTTCTTCAAACTTAACACCCTTACTCTTGCAACAGCTCCATATTAAGACAAAGACCTTGCAGCTCTTTAACAAGAACATTGAAGGATTCCGGCAGACCGGTCGTAAGAAAGTTATTACCCTTCACAATCCGCTCATACATGGTGGTCCGCCCTTCCACATCATCAGACTTGACAGTCAAAAATTCTTTCAGTGTATAGGCTGCGCCATACGCCTCCATGGCCCAGACCTCCATCTCACCCAGTCGCTGGCCGCCAAACTGGGCCTTACCGCCGAGGGGTTGCTGGGTCACAAGAGAATAGGGACCTGTTGATCTGGCATGGATCTTATTATCAACAAGGTGATGCAATTTTAGCATGTACATCACGCCGACAGTTACCTGATTATCAAACGGTTCGCCGGTCAGGCCATCATAAAGCTGACTCTGACCCACTTCATCAACGCCGCTTTCAACCAGCAAGTGACGAATCTGGGCCTCTTCGGCACCATCAAAGACTGGACTGGCCATATGCAGTCCTTGCTGGTGTTTGCGGGCCCAGTCGAGAAGCTCATCGTCACTCTGTCCACCGATTATTTTTGCACACTCGTCTTTTGAATAGATCGACTGCAACTTTTTCTTGATGGCCTCAACTTCATGCTGTCTGGCAAGTTCGCTGAGCTGCTGGCCAAGCTTTTTGGCAGCAAAACCGAGATGGACCTCAAGCACCTGACCTACATTCATACGGGAAGGAACACCAAGAGGATTTAAAACAATATCAACGGTGGTGCCATCGGCAAAGAAGGGCATATCCTCTTCCGGCAGGAGACGGGAGACGACGCCCTTGTTCCCATGTCGTCCAGCCATCTTGTCACCCACGGACAGCTTGCGCTTGGTGGCCACATACACCTTCACCATCTTGACCACACCTGGAGGGAGGTCATCACCCTTCTTCTTGCGATCAATGATACCATCATAACGTTTGGTAATAAGCGCCGCCTGTTTGTCATAACGACCGTAGGCCTGATCAATCTGTTCCTGATACTTGGCCTTCTCAGAAAAATCCAAGGTGCGCAGGGCATGAAAGCCTATGGCCTCGGCAAGATCAGCGCTTATTTTTTTACCAAGTTTAACAACTATACTCCCGTCCTTATCAGCGACATCACTTTTAACCGTTCTGCCATCAATGATATCACCAATTTCACGGCAGACACCACGTCTCAGGCTGGTTAATTCATCAATTTTATCCTGGGTAAGACGTTCAATCTCCAGATCTTCGATCATCAAGGATCGCTCATCCTTGTCAACACCCCTGCGGGAATAAACCTTGGCATCAATAACAACGCCCTCTACACCCGGCGGTACACGGAGCGAAGAGTCCTTCACATCCTGGGCCTTTTCACCGAAAATCGCCCGCAGCAACTTTTCCTCCGGGGAAAGCATCGTCTCGCCCTTCGGCGTCACCTTGCCGACAAGGGTGTCGCCCGCCTTGATCTCAGCGCCGATACGAACGATACCGGATTCATCAAGGTTTCTCAGGGTATCCTCACTTACATTGGGGATATCCCGGGTTATTTCTTCCTTGCCAAGCTTCGTATCTCTGGCCATAGTCTCGAAGACTTCAATATGGACAGAGGTAAAGGTATCTTCCTTCAGCAGCCTTTCATTGATGAGGATTGAATCCTCAAAGTTGAAGCCGCGCCAAGGCATGAATGCAATGGTCACATTTTTTCCAAGGGCCAATTCGCCTTGTTCACAGGAAGGACCATCAGCAAGGACGGTTCCCTTCGTGACCCGTGCACCAGGCAACACCAAAGGATTTTGGGTAAAACATGTATTCTGATTTGATTTCTTATATTTACTCAGACGATAGACAGCAACGCCCGTATCATATCCGTCAACCCCTGGTCGATCATAACGGACTACAATACGATTTGAATCAACTTCTTCAACGACGCCATCATCACCTGCCAGAAGACAGGCGCCTGAGTCACGAGCGACATGACGCTCCATTCCTGTACCAACGAGAGGCGCGGCAGTAATCATCAAGGGTACTGCCTGACGCTGCATGTTTGATCCCATAAGAGCACGATTGGCATCATCATTCTCAAGAAAGGGAATAAGAGAAGCTGCAACACTCACCAGCTGGTTCGGGGCAATATCCATATAACTGATCTGGTCACTGCCTACGGTAATGACTTCACCTTCTTCTCTGGCAATAAGGAAATCAGGGATAATCCGTCCGGAACTATCCTGCAAGGTAGCGGCAG
>JANZPQ010000256.1:0-3512 GCA_038040945.1 Desulfobulbaceae bacterium
ATGCAATGGAGGTGATCGGGCAATATGACAATGGCATCGATCTCGTATGGATATCGTTCGCGAACCGTTCGAAAGGCATCCCGCAAAACATCCATAGCATCCTTCGTGGCCAGGATCGGCCCGCGTTTCTCCGCCACCACCGTAAAGAAAAAAGAACCTCCCGGGATTATGTTGCGTCGGTATTGCATGTTGAGATCTGAATCGTGATGAATATTGATGTGTTGCGGGTGATTATCGTGCGATCGTCGGGTTACGCTGGCGCTAACCCGACCTACCCCTGACCTAGCGCCGCAGATCAAAGAAAGTAGGTCGGGTTAGGTGCGGCAGCGACGTAACCCGACAACCATCCTAGCGGACAACCTGCTCCACCGCCTTTTCCCTCGTTGCATTTGTGGTGGCCGTCGCCAGCTGTGTTGGCCTGGCCGCCATGGGCAGGCTGTGCTGTTTCCCCTGGAAGATATCAACACCCACGGTCAGAATCTGATCGAGCCAGGCTGTGGATGCCTCACAGGTGGAGGATTGTTCACTATCTTTACACATCTCAACCTTACCAGAAGCGCTGTTGATGAAGTGGACACCCCACAGGGGACGAACCCCGGCGCCGGTTTCGCTTCCGGCATAGCTCATGATGGTCGGTTCGCTCATCCCTAACAGCTCCAGGATCCTGCCGGGAAGCTGGTAGAGGGGGAGACTCCCCATGCTCACTGGCCCGCGCTTGCCATCAATGATGATGAGCGGGGTACTGACATAGGTGAGAAACATCTCGGGGGTGACCTGGTTACGGGTCGCGGCCAGGGTGCCTGCCTCCACATAGCCCTGAAAGTTGCCGCCGAGGAAGGGCAGGTGATCGCCAAAGGCGACGATAAGGGCCTCCGGTTCGCTTGCGCGTAGATCATCAATAAAGGCCATCAGCTCCTTGGCTTTGTAGTGGGCGGCGTTGGCATACGATTCGATCTCCGGGGTCTTGCATTCTCCCACGCAGTGTATGACCTGTGGTCTCGACTCGCTACGGGGGTAAAGGTTGGAACCCTCCCAGTGGCCGAAATAGGTGATGATATAGTTGAACACCGGTTTCGTTGGCTCTTTCCGCTGGGCCGACTTTTCCATAACCTGCCGGTACAAGGAGGTGTCTGCGAGGAATCCCCGGTTCATATCGTCGAGCTTGAAATCATTTTTTGACCAGTAGGTCTTGAACCCCAGCCGATTGTAGGCATTGGTTCGATTCCAGAAGGCCGGGATGTTAGGGTGGGAGACCACGGTGTCATAGTCTTGTTCCTCCAGGATGGTCGGCAGGCATGGCGCCGCATTGATCAGCCTCCGTTCAAATTTGACGTCATCATGTACCACCGGGAAGCCGCACAGGCTTTCGAATTCGGCGTTGGCCGTGTAACCGCCAAAGACCGGGCTCATGATCGTAGAATGACCGGTGGCCTGCCACAACTCTCTGAACGAAGGGGGCAGCGGGTCCTGGTTAAACCGGATTCCTTTCAGCAGAAGCGGGTCCCAAAAGGATTCGAGGAGGATGACATAGACGTTGCGTGGGCCTTGGGCAACGGTGGAGACATTGGTGGAAGATCCTGCCAGCAGGGAAGAGGCAGCATTCAGGGCCTCTTGTCTGTCGGGCGGCGGCTCTCCATCACGGAAGAAACGGGCCGTTTCATGAAGGGAGTAGAGGGTTGCCCCGCGGCTAAGGTAGTTGGAACGCTGATCCCAGACGGAGTTGCCAACGCGCTTGTCGAGTGCGGCGACGATCGGTTTCGGGTAATGGATCAGGGTCAGGCCAAGGGCCAGGATGAGTCCCAGGGACAGCCAGGCGCGATAACGTCTGAAGTGAAAATTGAAGAGCAGCAGTCCGGCCAGCCCGACCAGAGCCCCGCCGACCAGCAACCGTTGCCAGCCATTCAGGATCAGCAGGAGAGAGCGCAGGGCATAGACGTCATCGGGCACCATGGGGCCGCCAAAAAAGGAAAGCTTTACCGCATTGCCGATGTAGAGGATTCCAATGATGAGCCATTGGAGGGCGATAAAGGTCCAGATGCTGCGGGACAGGAAAAAAAGGAGGTAGGAAATGGCCAGGAGGAGAGGAAAGTCCCGGTTCATGGCCTGAGAATAAAGGCTGACTGAGAACCAGGACTTGCTGACCAGATAGGTCAGGTAGTAGGCCACTCCTGTTGAGATGGCAGGCAGAAGCAGGGTCAGGATGCGGTTTTTGTATGACATATGTTGAGACGGCACAAGGGAAGAGGTTTCAGAAGCGAGCAAAGGCCAAGAAATGATTGTGCATAAAGAATAATCATTATTAATGAAAAAACAAGAATTCGTGTGACTCTCATCATAGGAACGTGTGTTTGCAAAGGACCGGCGGGCAGGGTTTTAGAGAGCACTTTCTTGCTTTCCGTTGCGAAATGACTATAGTCTCATCCAGATTAAGCTTGCGTCTCCAACAGCCGCCGTGCTAAAATTCAGGATTTTTCCCACCTGCCTGCAGACTCGAGCCTGAGCAGAAAAGACTCAGGTCCATCGCTATCATTACCTTAAAAGAGATTTTATTATGATCAATGCCTCCAACGTCGCCCTCTCCTATGGCAAGAGGGTTATCTTCCAGGATGTCAATATCAAGTTCACCCCCGGCAACTGCTATGGCCTGATCGGTGCCAACGGGGCCGGCAAGTCCACCTTCCTCAAGATCCTGGCCGGAGATTTTCCGCCGGACAAGGGGGAGATCTCCGTGAGCCCGCGGGAGCGGATCGCCATGCTCAGGCAGGACCATTTCGCCTTTGACGAGGAGACCGTGCTCAATACGGTGATCAAGGGGCATGCCCGTTTATATGATTTGATGGCTGAGCGCGAGGCCCTCTATGCCAAGGCCGATTTCACCGAAGCAGACGGTATCCGCAGCGGCGAGCTGGAGGCGGAATTTGGCGAGATGAACGGCTATGAGGCCGAGTCAGAGGCCTCTGTACTCCTCAGCGGTCTGGGGATCACCGAAGAGCTTCTGCATAAAAAGATGAAGGAGCTCGAGGGCGGGGAAAAGGTGCGGGTGCTGCTGGCCCAGGCCCTGTTCGGCAATCCGGACATCCTCTTGCTCGATGAGCCGACCAATCATCTGGATCTGCAGTCGATCACCTGGCTTGAGGACTTTCTCGCCCGTTTCCAGAATACGGTGATTATCGTCTCCCATGATCGTCATTTCCTCAATCAGGTCTGTACCCATGTGGCCGACATTGATTTCGGCTAGGTGATGGTCTATGTGGGCAACTATGACTTCTGGTATCAGGCCAGTCAGCTCAATCTGAATCAGCGGCAGAGCGACAATAAGAAGGTAACGGACAAGGCCAAGGAGCTCAAAGAGTTTATCCTCCGCTTTTCGGCCAATGCCTCCAAGTCCAAGCAGGCCACCTCCCGTAAAAAACTGCTCGATAAACTGCAGATTGAGGATATGCCTGTCTCTTCCCGGAAGTACCCCTTTGTCTCATTCAAGGCGGGACGCCCCTGCGGCGATATCATCCTTG
>JANZPQ010000257.1:0-5894 GCA_038040945.1 Desulfobulbaceae bacterium
GTGGAAGAGAGCCGGCAAACTATCCTCGATACGATCCGGGCCCGCCATGAGGGTGAGGATGACATTACGGTCATTACCCAGGGATCCGCCCTCACCACCTTTGACCGGATATTCAAGGCGCTCACCCTGTCAGTGGCCGGGATTGCCGCCATCAGCCTGGTGGTGGCCGGGATCATGATCATGAACGTCATGCTGGTGGCCATCTCCAACCGCAGGGCTGAGATTGGTCTGCTCAAGGCACTCGGGGCATCTCAAAGACAGATCCTGACCCTTTTCCTTGCCGAATCGACCTTCCTGTCGCTCACCGGGGCCGCAATCGGCCTCGGAGTAGCCCTTGTCGGTATGCGGGTGGCCGCCTTTCTCTTCCCGGAGTTTCCGCTGCAGCTGGCCCCTTGGTCACCGGCCATAGCCCTGGCAGTAGCCCTTATCAACGGGATCGCCTTTGGCGTACTGCCGGCGCGCCGGGCAGCCGATCTTGAAGCAGCCTTCGCCCTGGCCAGGCGCTGAGAAGGGGGAGAGAGCATGCAAGTCAACGATTTTTTCCGCTACACCATCAATGGCCTTTACGCCCAGCGGCTGCGCAGCTTTTTGACTGCCACCGGCATTGCTGTCGGTATCGGGGCGGTTGTCCTGCTCACCTCGCTTGGCGAGGGTCTGCACCGCTTTGTCCTGGCCGAATTCAGCCAGTTCGGCACCAACCTTATCGCCATCAATCCTGGAAAGGTTACCACCCATGGCGTCTCAGGGGCCCTGATCAGCAATGTCCGCCCACTCACCCTGGAGGACGGCGAGGCCCTCAGGCAACTGCCCCAGGTGCTCGAAGTGGTCTCCGTGGTGCAGGGTAACAGTGCCGTCGAGGCCGGCGGACGCCAGAGACGAACCACCGTCTATGGCGTTGACGCCTCCGCTCCCAGGGTCTGGAACCTTGGAGTGGCTGCCGGTCGTTTTCTTCCCGATGATCCTCCCAGGGCGGCGCGCTCCTTTGTAGTGCTGGGCAGCAAGGTGCGGCAGGAGCTCTTCGGCTCCACTCAGGCCTTAGGGATGCGGGTCCGCATTGGCGGCGAGCTCTTCCGCGTCGTCGGCTCCATGGAATCAAAGGGGCAGTTACTGGGATTTGATATTGACGATGCCGTCTATATCCCCACGAGCAAGGCCATGGCCATGTTTAACCGGGAGAGCCTCATGGAGATAAACCTGCTCCATACAACGAGCAGCAGTTCCACTGTTGTGGCCGAGCAGGTCAGGACACTCCTGCAGGCGCGGCACTCCAGTGAGGATTTCACCATCACTACCCAGGAAAAAATGCTGGAGGTGCTGGGCGGGGTGCTGGGCACCCTGACGATCGCGGTGGGGGCGCTGGGAGGGATCTCCCTGCTGGTTGGGGGTGTCGGTATCCTGACCATCATGTCGATTACCGTCAATGAACGAACGGGAGAGATCGGCCTGCTCAGGGCCATGGGGGTTGAGCGGAGTCGGATCCTCACCCTTTTTCTTGGTGAGGCGGTGGTGCTCGCGGCCATTGGCGGAGCGGCCGGACTGCTCCTGGGGACAGGTGGGTCGTGGTGTGTCAGCCTCCTGGTCCCCGCCCTGCCCAGCCACACCTCCTGGGGCTATGTGATCGCAGCCGAGCTTCTGGCCGTCTTCGTGGGTCTGCTGGCAGGGGTCCTCCCCGCCCGCCGCGCCGCCAGGATGCATCCGGTTGAGGCGCTGCGGGCGGAATAAACAAGGACGATCAGTCCCGCTAACTCCAAAAAACATTCAAGTTAACACCGAGAAGGCAAGCAAGCGGCGACGAAGGTACCGGATTGAATGCAAATTGGAACAACAACACAAGATACACTCTGGCAGATGCCCCTCCACATTTTCTATTACGGGAAGTATCTCTCAATATCCAGAGCACCGTGAAAAACGCCCAGGATATCAATAACCCCTTCAGTTCTTGACAAATATACGATTCGGTAATGGCCGTAATACACTATTCGGACATCACCTTCCGGCTCTGACCGGTATTTATGGCCAAGATCTGGAAAATCCCGCACAAGTTGCGCTTTATTATAGATGCCGGTAACGACCTTTCCCGCAGCAACCTGATTTTCACGAGCAATATATTCATGAATATCCTTCAGCCATTGCTCGGCCTCCCTGGTCCATCTCAACTCTGCCATGTACGAATCCGGTGCGACATCTCTTCGTCTGATAACATCCGTCCCGATCGCACATCGCCCAACCCCCGCTCAATCATTCTTTCAAATGCCAGCTCCCGTACAATTTCTTCGTAAGTGGCGTCTTCCGGCTGAGCCAAAACAACTTCCGCAATTTTCTCTTTCACTGTCTGCATAAATGAATCCACCCTCATTTTTATATCAACTCTAACCCATTTCTGTCACTTCACCACCTTGAGACCAAACATCCCCTGGAGTGCTGCCGGCAGGTCGGCCGGCAGGACGACGGTCTTGGCGTTCTCGGAGGTGCTCAGCCCCTGCAGGGTGGCGATATATTTCTCACCCAGCAGATAGAGGGCCGGCAACTGCTCGCCGCCAAGCCCCTGCTGCACCAGCTCCAGGGCATCTTTGGTGGCGTTGGCAAGGACTATCCTGGCCTCGGCATCGCGCCGTGAGGCCTCAAGGCTGCCCTCCGCCTCGAGGATGGCCTTCTGCTTCTGCCCTTCCGCCATCAAGATAGCTGCCTGTTTTTCCCCTTCGGCCTCGGTTATGGCCGCCCTGCGGATCCGCTCAGCCGCTGCCTGACGCTCCATCGAGGCCTGCATGGTGGTCGAGGGTTTGATGTCCTGAATCTCGATACTCTTGACCGTCAAGCCCCAATCCTCGAGATCATTGGCAATGGCCTGAATCAGTTTAAGCTTAATCTGCTCGCGGGAACTGAGGGCATCATCGAGGTCCATCTGACCGATGATGGCCCGCAGATTGGTCATTATCAGATTTCTGGTGGCATGTTCATAAAAATCGATGCCGAAAATAGCCTTGTGCGGCGTATGGATGTTGACAAAGGCGATAGCATTGGTGATGATCACCGCATTATCACGGGTGATCACCTCCTGGCTGGGGATATCGAGCGAGATATCCTTGCGGGTGACCTTGGCGGCGATGGTATCGATATAAGGGATAATCAGATTCAAACCCGGGGTCAGCGTTGCATGATACTTTCCCAGCCGCATGATAACATATTCATAGCCCTGCGGAACAATCTTGACCCCGTTGGAAATCGTCACAACAACAAGCAGCAGGATTGCTCCAATAATAATCAGACCTACATTCATACCTTTTTTCCTCCTCTCAAAGATTCAACATCCTTACCGCACTTTTTCAACTTTAAGGATCCGCCCTGCCTGATCCTTATCCGACGAGAGAACCGCTGTCACCCGCAGCCTGTTACCGGTTTCAATGGGTTCATCGGCCTGATAGCCCCAGGACTCCTCACCCAGCACCGGAACGGAAAAGGCCACCCGGCCCTTCTCTCCCGGGACCTGCGCCCGGCTGGCGGCAATCCCGGTCTGACCGATGGCCTCCTCTTCATCCATCAGCAGCGACTTCATTTTCTTTCGCGGTACAAAAAAACGAAACCATAGAAAGGTGAATCCGACACTGGAGAGTGAGAATACCAGTATCTGCCACTTCAACGAGATCTCGGGGAGTATGGCCAGGAGCAGACCAGTGAGCAGGGCTCCCAGACCAAACCAGAAGATCGTGAATGAAGGCACCACCAGCTCCATAAGAACCAGGATGATTCCCAGCACGATCCAGTGCCACCAGAGGATACTTTCCATCGTCTTTCCTTGTCTTTAATTTGAAAGAATGGAGGCTCTTGCAAAATGACCAATATGTCATTCCCGAGTGCTTTTATCGGGAATCCATTGTTGTAAATTCAGCACGTTATGGATTCCCGCCTACGCGGGAATGACAGTTTTTGGATTTAATTCGTCATTTTGCAAGAGGCTCAACGCTGTAACCCTTCAGCATAAATCATATTGTCCCTGTCACCCGGATCAGGATCGGGCTTTAGCCAGGGCGTCCCGCACCGCTTCATAAATTTTGACAATGGTAAAGGGCTTTTCCAGAAAGGCATAGCCCCGCTCCTGAATGATGGGCCAATGAGCTTTCTGGTCGGCATAGCCGCTGCACAACAGCACGCACAGATCAGGTTGTGCCTCCCGCAGCTTTTCAACAAAGTCGACCCCGTTCATGCCCGGCAGTACAACATCACTCAAGACCAGATCAAAGGCAGCTGGCTGCTCGGCGAAACGTGCAAGTCCGTCCTCCGCCGAGGCTGCCCCGGTGACGACATAGCCGTTTCGGCTCAGGGCGCTCAATTCGAGTTCGAGAATCATGTCATCGTCCTCGACCACCAGAATCCTTTCGCCATGCCCCAGAAGCAGTCCCGGATCGGGAATATTTTTCGCCGCCTCACTCGCCGCTGCTGAAACTGCCGGAAAATAGAGACGAAAGGTCGTGCCCTGTCCCGGTTCACTGTAGACAGTGACCCAGCCCTTATGGCTCTTGACAATGCCATAGACGACAGACAGCCCGAGACCGGTCCCTTTGCCAACCTCCTTGGTGGTGTAAAACGGCTCAAAAATGTGCCCGAGCAGCTCCTCGCTCATGCCCTCTCCGGTATCGCTGACCGAAAGACAGACAAAGCTGCCGGACAGCGCCTCCGAATGATGCTCACAGTAGTGCTCGTCAATCACCATGTTCTCGGTTTTGATGCTGAGGGCGCCCCCCTCGGGCATGGCGTCCCGGGCGTTCACCGCAAGGTTCATGACCACCTGATCAATATTGCCGGCATCACCCTCGATCCTCCAGCAGTCATCAGCAAGATCGATGGTAAGCCGGACATCCTCGCCAAGCACCCGGTGCAGCATCTTCAACAGCTCGTCAATGGCCTGGGACAGATCAATGGCGGTGAATTTCAACTGATGCTTCCGGCCGAACAAGAGCAGTTGGCGGACAAGATTCGCTGCCTTCTTGCCGGCGATCTCAACCTGCTGCAATTCTTCCACCACCGGTTCGGAGGGAGCAAACCGTTTCAGGGCTATCTCCGTATAACCCAGGATAATGCTGAGCAGATTATTAAAATCATGGGCCACGCCGCCAGCCAGCTTGCCTACCGCCTCCAACTTCTGGGACTGCAGGAGCTGGGCCGTGAGATTTTTCTTTTCCGTCACGTCCTTGGCAAAATGGACCAGATCCTTTATGGCGCCCTGGTCGTCAATAATGGGCACCACGGTCACCTGAAATGTCTTTCCCAGTAAGGGGTTCTCAATCTCCGCCATGTGCGGCATAAAAATTTTCCTGGCATGAGGAATGGGGCATTCCGGGCATTCCCCTGCCCCTGGTTCGCGAAACAGTTCATAACACTTCTTGCCGATAATCTGTTCAAGGGGGAGCTGGAAAAGATCCCTGGCCGCCGTATTGGCCTGAATGATGCGCATGTCAAGATCCTGCACGGTCACCACATCGCTGATGGCATCAAAGGTACGGTCCCATTCCTGGCGGGCCTGAAAGAGCTGCGCCTCCGCCTTCTTCCGCTCGCTGACATCGCGCAGCACCCAGACATAACCTGAAGGCCCGTTGTTCACGTCAAAGAGCGGAAAGACCGCATAGTCGACGAAAACCCGCTGACCCCTCTTGCAGATCGCCGTCCCTTCCCCTTCGGCAGTAGATCTTCCGGCAAGGGCAGCTATGATGGCAGCGTTGGTCTTTTCGTCCAGGTAGAGGCTCGGACTCTTGCCTTTCAGCTCCTCTTCCGAGTAGCCAAGCAGTTGGTGCTGGGCCGGGTTCTGCCTGAGCACACAACCAGCCCTGTCGACAATGGCCACGGCCTCGGTGGAGTTTGCGAAAATCAGCCGGTAGAGCTCCAGCTCCCGGACCTTTTCA
>JANZPQ010000258.1:0-4119 GCA_038040945.1 Desulfobulbaceae bacterium
GCCTTCCCTGTTCGGTTGCACTGCGGCGGTCTGGGCGGCAAGGCTCAGGTTGCCGTAGAGGGGATGGATGATGATTTCGGCAGGAGGCAGGGCGGATCTCAGCAGCGTCTGGGTCTGCCTGATCTCAGCTGCGCCGGGGAGAAAGGCCAGGATGTCGCCAGGTTGCTCGGCCAGGGCCTTATGGATGGCCGTTGCCATCTGTCTTGCGATTTCGCGGGGGTGGGGTTTGAGCAGTTGCCCGGCCCGGCAGTATTCCACAGCCACGGGATAGGTCCGGCCCGTGCCCAGGACCACCGGGGCCTTGTCCAGCAGCTGGCTGATGGCAGCGGTGTCGAGTGTGGCGGACATGATCAGGAGCTTGAGATCGTCTCGCAGGCCACCCATCACATCAAGACAGAGGGCCAGGGCCAGATCGCCCTGCAGGCTGCGCTCGTGGAACTCGTCAAAGATGACCAGCCCCACCCCGGACAGCTCGGGATCGTCCTGCAGGCGGCGGGTGAGTATGCCCTCGGTCACCACCTCCACCCGGGTTGCCGCCGAGACCTTCGATTCAAAGCGCACCCGGTAGCCCACGGTCCGGCCGACATTTTCGCCCAGCTGCCGGGCCATGAAGGCGGCGGCCAGACGGGCAGCAAGCCTGCGCGGTTCAAGCATCAGGATGGTCTGCCCGGCCAGCCAGGGCTCGGCGAGCAGGGCCAGAGGGGCCACCGTGGTCTTGCCGGAGCCGGGCGGGGCGCTGAGGATTACCGCCTCGTGGCGGGACAGCTGCGTCCGCAGATCCGGGAGGACCTCATGGATGGGGAGTCTTATCATGACTCTCCCCTTACCTTATAGCTGCTTTTTCGTCAATTTCTTCCCAGGATTGGAGTCAAAGAAAAAGAGAGGAGGCATGTCTGCATGTTCAGATGATCAAACTCATTCTCCTCCCTTGTTTTTGTGTATAAACTGCAAAGTGATTGCCAGGCCGGCAGACAGCAGGCAGAGGATGGCCGCCATGGTGAAAGCCGCGGCGTAGCTGCCCGTCAGGACATTTGCGAAGTTTCCAGCCGCAATTCCTACCACGCCGGCAATACCGTACGAGGTGAACACCCAGCCATAGTTTACGCCGAGATTTTTTGCACCGAAGAGATCCGCTGTTGCCGATGGAAAGAGGGCGAAGTTGCCACCAAAATTAAAACCGACCATTGCTGCCCCGAAGCTGAGCGCCGCTTCTGTTTTCATCCCGGCAAGAAAGAACATGATGCCTGCCTGGAGCAGGAACATGGCGACAAAAGTCGAGGTCCGGCCAATCTTGTCCGAGATAAAACCCCAGACGATTCTGCCGATGGCGTTGAAAATGGCAAGGAGCCCGACGGCGGCAGCCCCTTTGAGCATCAGGGCGCTTGTCTCCTGAGCACTCAAGATCCTGCCTGCCTCGCTGGCGGTATCCACGAGCTGTTCGCCGGCAAATATCTTGATGATCCCTATGACCATAAGTCCGGCCACGGAACCGCTGAAGAACATCAGCCAGAGGAGATAGAAGGCTGGATCTCTCAGGGTCTGCTGCCAGGTTGAATCGGGCAGGATCTTCCTGCTCGTCACTGGGGCAGTGGCAGGAGGGTTACTCAGGAGGAGCGCGCCGGCAGTGATGACCACGATGCAGACAAGGCCATGCAGAACAAAGAAGGGAAATATTCCCTGCCTGTCGATATAGCCCAAGGCCCCCCATTTCTGACTGAAGAGATAGGCGCCCATGCCGAATCCGGCCACTGCAATGCCGCTTACAAGTCCTTTATGATCGGGAAACCATTTCACCAGCGCCGCAATGGGACAGACATAGGCAAAACCGGTCCCGGCCCCGGCCATGAAACCGATAGTGCCCCAGAGCAGGAGGAGCCTGTCCATTTCCGCCAGCTTGCCGACATACTGGTTGCCCAGCATGATCCCGGCGACCGTGCACGTCGTCATGATCCCCATGGGAGCGTAGCGGACAATGATCGATTCCTCGCCGAGGTGGCCGAAAAAGGCATGAAAGAGCATGAGAATAAGAAGGGTCACCACCCCGGCAAACAGGGCGTGGGCAAGATAAAAGACAATAGCGTTGGTCATGAGTCCGGCATAGATGAAGCCGGTACCGATCAGCAGACCGCCGATGATTGCCGGCATCCGGGGGCCCTTGATGTCCTGTACGCGTCCGGCAATGACCATGACAGCGGCAAAACTCAAGATACAGATCGAAAAGGCATACTTCAGGATGCCCTGCTGTTTGGTAATTTCAACCTTAAGCGCCGCACCATCTGCAACCACAATGCTCCCCTCTGCGAGGATTCCGGCGGCAATCTGCTCAGCCTGCTGCACCTCGGTGATCACGGGTGGGAAGATGTCGGAGATCAAGGGCTCCCAGAAAATACTGTAGCCATAGACCGTTCCCAGGATGAGTTGAACAAGAATTGCGCCTGCCAGTACCTGAAGGCGTTTGCCTTGGCAGGATTTTGTTGAGGTGGGCGTCTCGGTCGTCATTCAGTTTCCTCCTGAAGAATAAAACGTTCCTGCTCTTTCAACTTTCGCGATGTGGTGCAGATTGAAGAGCGCAGCGGAGGCGGGAGGGGAAGGCTGGGATCTCTTTTCAGGAAAGATCACGCCTGCGCATAACGCAGTCCATTTCAACGACACCAAGGGTATCCTTATTTCTAGAAACCGGATAGAGTCCTGTCAGCTCAAAACCTTTTTGTCGGAAAAGAGTCAAAGATTCAAGATAATCCGGCATGCCTTGATAAATAGGGATCATGGATATCTCAGACTGCAGACCACGTATCCGCGTAAGGACTTCCTTGGCTCCTTTGAGCACCTCGAGATCATAGCCCTGTGTGTCCATTTTCAAAAAAATAGAGTGACATCCTGCAAGCCCTTTCTCAATGCCGGGAAAGACATCATCAAGGCATTCAACCCGAACTGTCTCCTTGTCTACCGAAGTAAAAACATCCGACCATATCTCTTTAGCAGAAGTTGTGACATTGAGAAATGAAGAAAAGTCATCTGGTTTCGGCACGTTGATCGAGGGTTCGCTCTGTTCGGCACCCAACGCGTAATTGAAGGCAGTCCATAAGCGGTCACCCTTCGACTGCATAGTGAGAACATCGTAACTCCGTTTCACCGGCTCGAAAGAAACAATGTGTTCTTGATAGCCGATTTTCCTGAGCATCTTTCCAAAACCGCCTGTGTTCGCCCCGACATCGAGTACGACATCTATAGCCATATTGCTCAACAGCATCTGCAGGTGTGACTCGATAGTTGGATGATATTTAGAGATCCTGACAAGATCATAACCAAATACGTTTGCTATGATACGTGGAACATTCATATCGTCTCGCTTTTAAAAAAACTTTTAGAAAAACTTTTCACGGAGAAAAGGGTATCTGCTTTTTGCAGTAACAAAGATGGACCGCAACACCGTGCGATGTCCATATGAATAAAAGGGGAAGTTTGTATCTTTGGTTTCTTACGAATTGTGCCACGAGAGATTGTGTCTGTTTTCCCGATGAGCTTGAGAGATGAGAAAAACAATCTCCAGTCTGTTCGTAGATTTTATTTTCTCTGGTTGTTGTTTTCCGTATCTGACGATAGTATGTGATGGAATTTGGAAAGTCAAAATAAATCATAAACTGAAAAAACAACCGAAATCCAACCTCCGGCTCATGAATTTGCAATGTTACAGTCTCTGTGTTGCTCTAACGGCAGGTATGACCTTTCTGGTTTTTCTATTGAGTGGTGACTTGAACCGTGCTTAAGAAAAAAAAGATACATCCGAAAAAGACGAGGCGCCAGAAAAGCAGGCCGAGGCGCTGGGATCTGCTCAAGATCGCGCTGTCAGTGACGCTGCTGATTTTTGTTGCCTTGGGAATCTATGTTGTTTCTCTGGACAAGATGATTCGTCAGAAGTTTGACGGTAAACGCTGGGCCCTGCCTGCCGTGGTCTACTCTCGTCCCCTGGAATTGTATCCCGATCTGCCTTTGACAGCTGATATGCTTGCCGATGAGCTGCAACTTGCCGGCTATCGTCGGGACAAGGCAGCGAAAGATCCTGGCGGCTTTGACCTAACAGGTAATGTCATGCATCTGGTGACCAGGGATTTTGTCTTT
>JANZPQ010000259.1:0-3982 GCA_038040945.1 Desulfobulbaceae bacterium
TGCATGCCGATATAGAAGAAACCCCGATATTCAGCGTACCACATGGCCTTGAACAGGTTTTCCTGGTCGTCATAATAATCCTGGGGCGCCTGGACAATAGCAACCTCAGGCCTGGCGAATTGGGGGGTCAGGTCACGCAGCCAGAGAGGGGAAACCTGATAGTCACTGTCGATGGCAGCGATGACCACTGTCTCAGGCGCGGTCTGGGTCAAAGCAAAATTGAGGGCGCCCGCCTTGAAACCTGCCAGAGGAGCCCTATGAAAAAAGCGGAAGTGGGGGATTGGAAGTGTGGCGTTCAGTACAGCGCAATGGGCCTCAACCGGCTGCCAGATAGCCGGGTCCTTGGTGTTATTGTCGATGACAATGACTTCGTAACGGGGATAGTCAAGACGGGCCAGGGCGTTGAGGGTCTCGATCATCATCTCCGGCGGCTCATTATAGGCAGGGACATGCACCGAGACCATGGGCAGTTCCTCATCTGCCAGGAGTATCGGGGTGAATGGTCGACGCCATTTTTGCAGCCAGATGGCTTCAGCCCATTCATGGGCCTCGGTGAGCAGCACAAGCGTGACGCCGATAATGCCGATAATCATGAGGATGCCGACGATAATGGAGGAGATCGTCATGTACTGCTGATAATAGGTGTAAATAATCCACACTGCGCCGGTGGCGGCAAAAAAGGCGACGATGGCAAGAAAGCTACGGCCTCGATTCTGTAAGGTCTTGCTGTCAATGAGCAGCATGGCGAAGGTGATGATGCCGATGATAATGGAAATCCCGGCCAGGAGACGCCATTCAGGAATGCCGACAATGGGGGCGGTGAAGGCAAATTTGGGTTGCCGCTTTACATCATAAACCCCCCAGTAGGCACCGACTGCACCTTCGCTCGCCCTTTTCCACGGCTGGTCAAAGGCCTCCATGATATAGTAGACGTATTTTTTTTGTTCCGCCTGCAGCAGGAAGCGACGCAGAAAGGTCGCCTGGTTGGCAGGTGAGGCGACAGCTCCCTTGTAGGTGCGGGCATTGCTCGGCCAGCCCACCTCGCCGATGATGACATCTTTGTCAGGGAATTTACTCTTTATCTTGTTCATGATGACAACCACGTGATCTACGGCCTGGTCCAGTTCCACACCATCCCAATAGGGGAGAATATGGACGGCGATATAATCAACATGATTGGCCAGTTCCGGATGGGCCAGCCATACATCCCACGTTTCGGCGGTGCTTACCGGAACGGTTACGGCCTCCCGTACCTTGTCCAGATATTTACCAAGTTGCTCGACTTTCAGCTCACCTCGAAGGATTGACTCGTTACCGACCACAACCCGTATGACGTTACGATAGTTTTCGCGGGTCGTTTTGATAAGCTTCTTGACCTCAATATCATTGGCCTCAAGATCAGTGTCCAGCCAGGCGCCGAGTGTGACATTCAGATTGTATTTCTGGGCGAGAGCGGGGACCTGGATCAGCTCTCCCTGCAGGGCGTAGGTGCGCACGGCATGGGTGGTGTTTGCCAGCAGAGCCAAATCCTGGTCGATTTCCTCGGCGGTCGGCAGGATATCTTTGATAGGATTATGGTGCTCCCGCATGGGTGAAAAAGCAAATCCCTGGATCTGGGTCGGCCATGGCGGCGCCTGTTCCGGACGGTTGAGAATTGCCCAGAACAGGATCGAGATCATGGTGATGGCAATAGCAATGAGAAAATTCGCTCTGGTCATATCGAGGTAGCTACCAAGGGTGTTAACTAAAGGGTATCTTGAAAAATGGTCTTTTTGCCCAAGCTCTGCGTTGTTCTGAAGATTTTATCCTCGGAATATCAATTATATGACTGCGGTAAAATTTTCCTCACGCCTTGACCATGAACAAAAAATCCTGATTTTTCAAGGTACCCTAAAGGCGTATGTTGTTTAACGTACAGATTGCCAAACTAGAATTTTTTATCGGCATAGGCCAGCCAACCGCCTGCTGCGACCAGATCCCGGTCAAAGGGATTCATCTGAAAAGAGGAGGTCAGTGGGGCCTGGGCCGGATCGTTTGAACGGGCGGTCATCTCGGCCTTGTCCAAGTCAACCTCGATGGTGAGCTCGCCCTTCATCCTGAAGAGCTGCTCGATATCAGTGCCGGGAAGTTCGATGGCCAGGATGCCGCAGTTGAACATGTTTTGCCGGAAGATCCTGGCAAAACTCTCGGCAATGACGATGTTGATATCGTTGACTTCAAAGGCCCAGACCGCATGCTCTCTTGATGAACCACAGCCGAAATTGGCACGGGTGATCACAACCCTTGCCTTCTGCATGGCAGGAGACTGGATGTCAAAAGACTGGCCATTCAGGAGCAGATCCTCCAGAAGATGGGGCTTCATGGCTGCCTTGGTGATCTCGGTGAGGTACTTGGCCGGGATGATTTCGTCGGTGTTGATATCGCTTCGATCCAGCAGAATGGCTGGACCGCCGAAGGTTTTCAGGCTGGTTTTCATGGAATTTCCTCTGTAAATTATTTTATCACGAATTCTGGTTCAGAAATTTCCGGGGGTCGGTGATGGTCCCGGTGACAGCGGCGGCAGCTGCTGAGTAGGGGCTCATGAGGTGGACCATGCCGCCTTTGCCCATACGGCCATTGAAGTTTCGATTGGTGGTTGAAGCGCAGACCTCGCCTGCAGCCAGGACCCCTGAACTCATCCCCAGGCAGGCACCGCAGGTTGGATTGAGGACACAGAAACCGGCATCCATAAAGATCTTGATGATCCCTTCATCGAGTGCCTGGGAGTAGATGGCAGGCGTGGCCGGGGTGACAACCCCCCGAACTCCATCTGCCAGTCTTTTTCCCTGGAGGATCTCAGCTGCATCCCTGAGATCCTCGATGCGGCCATTGGTGCAGGAACCGATATAGATCTGATCAACAGGGGTACCTTCCATCTCGCTGATATCCTTGACCTGGTCCGGTTTGAAATTAAAGGTGACCTGGGGCGCCAGGGTCGAGACGTCAATTGTAAGGGTCTCCACATAGTCGGCATCAGGGTCGGAGTGCCATTTGCGAAAATCTTCAACAGCTGCTTCAAGGGAGGCATACTCGTCCTTGATAAAGGGCCACAGATATTCAGCCGTAACCTTGTCGGGCAGGCAGAGTCCGCTTGTGGCTCCGGCCTCGACCGCCATGTTGCACAGGGTCATGCGGGCGGCCATGGTCATGGCGTCAACCACCGGGCCGACAAACTCAATAACCCGGTCGGTGGCCCCATTGACGGTGAGTTTTTTGATCACGGCCAGGATGACATCCTTGGCCGTTACTCCGGAGGAAAGCTTGCCTGTGAGAAGGATGCGCATGGTATCGGGGGCCCGGAAGGAGCAGACGCCTTTTAAGATACCCACCTCAAGATCAGTGGTGCCGACACCTGCGGCAAAGGCACCAAAGGCCCCATGGGTGCAGGTATGGGAATCGCCCATTATGACCGTGTATCCGGGACGGATGAACCCTTTCTCGGGGAAGAGGGCATGGCAGACACCATTGGCACCCACATCAAAAAAATCCTTGATCTGATGGCGCCGGGCCCAGTCCCGCATGATCTTGCCCTGGGTGGCGGTCTTGGAATCTTTGGCCGGGGTCACATGGTCGATGACTGCCTTGATCTTGGTGGGGTCAAAGACCCGGTCCATCCCTTTTTCGACCAGATCCATAATGGCAATGGGGGTGGTGATCTCATGGCACATGACCACGTCAATATCAAGGATCATGTTGCCCGGGGTGGGAGTATGGCGCAGATGCGCGTCAAATATCTTGCTGGCTATGGTTTTTCCCATCAGTATGCTCCAGATTGGCAAATATAATTATACAAACAACTTCACTCCCAAAGAGAGTGAAAGTCCAAGAATGGCTGACATGAATGGCTGACATATTAGTCGAAAAAGGGTACTATTGCCATAGCATAATGTTGTATCTCAGTTGTCAACTTTCAGTGGTTTGCTGGAGTCCCTTCCTTTAAAGG
>JANZPQ010000260.1:0-7202 GCA_038040945.1 Desulfobulbaceae bacterium
AGGGGCTGGTTTCTTTTGCCTGGATTTGTCTTTTGCGTTGTTGCTGAAACCGCTCCTCCGTCGTAGGACGGCCCGCCTCTTTTTTCTTGAAGAGCAGGTCTTTGAGTAATCTGCCGCCGATATAGAGAAGCACCAGTCCGACAAACAGTTTGAAGTCTTTCGGGTCGGGCAGGTATTTGATGCGGACTATGGCCCCGACAAGTACTCCCGGCAGGGTGCCGATAATCACGATCCAGGTCAGGGGCCAGACCATCCTCCCTTCCTTGATATACCGGTACACCCCGCTCGGGATCGCCACGATATTAAACAACTGGTTGGTCGAGCTGACTGCCGGGCTGGTGAAGCCCAGCACACTGACCTGAAAGGGGAGCAGCAGAAAGGCCCCGGAGACGCCGCCCATGGAGGTGAACAGGGAGATAACAAAGGCGACCAGCGGCGGCAGCAGCGGGTTGACCTCAATTCCGGCAATGGGGAAATACATCAGAGCACCTTTTCTAAGCAATGGTTTTTAAAATCGAGTCCACCACCTGGCGGACCTGACCCAGGCATCAATGACCAGCAGGGTTTGTCTCCGCGCAGCGGCACTGACCATCCTTTTTTGCGGCAACAATACGTTTCAAGATCAATGACTGACCATGACGCAAGACATCCTGGCGCAGGTCTTCCTCGGTGTAACCAAAACAGTAACAAATCAGACTGGACACATGCTCCTCCAAAAATTTCAGGACCTGCCGCCAAAGACAAAGGGCTGTCAGCACATCCATTAAATTTGATTCATGCGAAAACGGATTTCCCGATAACGCAAGACCACACCATCCTGGAGAATCTGCTCCAGACGGAGTTGATCCTCAACCAGATCACCCTCACGACAGATCCTGTTGTTGATAATAATCATCCTTTTGGAAGGGTCTTTCGAATAAACATGCCCGACCAGTTTTACTTGAGGCAAACTTTGCTGCACACTGGATGGCAAGTCTTGAACAAGAGGTAAGGTTTCTGCTGTCTCTGAAACAAGCTCACGGACCACTGGTTTTTTGAGGGGCGCAATCTCCTGCTCGATTTGCCGGGGGACATCCTCAGCCCTTATCGCAGTCTTTTCTTCATCAAAGACAGGCTGCCCATCATCCTCCAGTACCATCCCCTTCTCGTCCGCTGCCGCCATCAGCAACGGTTGCGAAACGGCTTCTTCTTTGGCTGCAGGTGGTGGCGCAACCACGATAACGGCAGCAGCAGGCTGCTCTTTCAATTGGACAACGCTCTTTTCCAGGGCAGAAATTTTTTCCTGCAAGGCAACGCTGTCCCTCTGCATGCCCCGATAGAGAATCAGAGCCGACAGGACAAGCACGACACTAACCAGGAACCATTTCCAGAAGGAGTATTTTTTCTTCCTTTTCCCAGGGACAGACCGCAACCCATGATCGCTTTGCAGATCCGGGATTTCTCCCTGTTTGCGTTCTCTCTCAGATTTTTTGAGCGCCTCCAGAATATATGACATAATCACCAACCCATATCTGAACTATCTGGAGTATTATCTTTTTTTCTCTTCTTGACCGGATCCATGTTCTCTTTCCTCCTGTTTCAGCACAACAGGCACAGATTTTTCTTCAGGCACCAACTCATTCTTGTCAGCAGAAAGCTGTATCAATTCCTGCACACTGATCCCATATTCCTGATCGGCTCGGGAAACAAACTGCCAATGACCATAATAAAGAGATACGGCCAGAATGGTCAGGACAACAAGCAGCAGGCCCAAAACCAGCCCGTTGAAGGAAATCCCCCGCATCATGGCCCGAAAACCAGCGCCATTTACAGGCCGCCCCAGTACCTCCCGCGCCGCCTGATTGACAATCCTCAGATCAACCTGATCTTTTTCCTCCACATAGGCCCCGAGCAAGGCTCGATCACAAAGAACATTGATCACCCGGGGGACCCCCCGGCTCAGCTTCGCCACCCTTCTCACCGCCGCTTCAGAAAACAATCTCTTTCGCCCGCCGGCAACGGCCAGACGGTGTTCCACATAGGCCGCAACCTCCTGACTGGCCAAGGGCAACAGGTGATAGCGGGAAGTAATGCGCTGATTGATCTGGACCACCTCTTCCTGATCAAGAAGCTGCCGTAACTCCGGCTGCCCGAGCAGGATAATTTTCAACAGTTTCTGTTTTCCGGTTTCCAGATTGGTGAGCAGACGAAGCTGTTCCAGGGTATCCATGCTCAGATTCTGGGCCTCATCAATAAGCAGCGCCGTGACCCTCCCTCGGGCATGGGCGGCGAGCAGGTATCTGTTCAGGTGATCGATATAGGTCTTGACACTGATTTTTCTGTTGGTGACGACAATTTCCAGCTCATCACAGATCGAGGCCAGAAGCTCCATGGCATTCAATTTTGGATTGAGGATCAGGGCCAGGTCGGTATTCTCGGGAAGCTGCTCCAGCAGACATCGGCACACCGTGGTTTTACCAGCGCCCACGTCACCGGTCAGCAGGATAAGACAGCCATCACTGCTGATACCATACAGCAGATGGGCAAGGGCCTCCTGATGTAACGCGCTCATATAGAGATAGCGAGGATCAGGGGCAATTGAGAAGGGTTTTTCTTTGAGTCCGAAATAATGTGTATACATAACCAGGGAACAGACAGCAAAAGACGGCAGGCCTCAAGAAGAGCGCAATAAGAGGCTGATTAATATCCACTCAAAAAAGGGCGCCAGAAATATTCTTTCCTGGCAATCACTATAGGATATATTGGCTCCAATTTCCATTTTTTCTTGTTTCTCGTTGAAATTCTTCAAAATACTGCTACGATACCATAAAGATCAATAACAGGAGACTCTTGTAAAATGCCGAATTAAGTCCAACAACTGTTATTCCCGCGTAGGCGGAAATCCATACCCTGCTGAATTTACGAAAATGGATTCCCGATAAAAGAACTCGGGAATGATATCTTGGTCATTTTTGCAAGAGCCTCACAGGATTCCCACTAATCAGCCTTTTCCCAATACATCCCGCCATGCCTATCTACGAATACAAAGCATTTGACCAGAAAGGTAAACCCAGAAAGGGTATCATCGAGGCCGACAACGAGGCCAGCGCCCGCAATAAGCTACGGGCTTCCGGAAAATACCCTATAGATCTGAAGGAAAATCTCTCCCAATCAACCAAGGCCGGAAGAACAGCGCTGGGATCGTCCGTGATATTTGAGCGAGTCAAATCGGTGGAGATACACATCTTCACCCGACAGCTTGCGACCCTGCTCGGCGCGGGCATCCCTCTGGTCAGCGCCCTGAGCTCCCTTCTTGCCCAAACAGCGAATCCAGCACTGAAGAAAGTGTTGGCCCAGATCAAAGATAGTGTGAACGAAGGCAATACCCTGACCAATTCCCTGGCCCGGCACCCAAAACTCTTTTCCAATATCTATATTAATATGGTGCGAGCCGGAGAGGCATCCGGCTCGCTCGATATCGTTCTCGAAAAGCTGGCGGACTTTGGTGAAAAACAGAGAACGCTGCAGGGACGCCTGAAGGCAGCGCTGATCTATCCTGTCTTTATGGCCGTTATCGGCAGCGCCATCCTCTTTATTCTCATCACCTATATCGTTCCCAATATCACCAAGGTCTTTGCAGACATGGAGCGTACTCTGCCCCTGCCCACCCGACTGCTTATCTCGTTAAGTAATTTATTACGAAGCTACTGGTGGCTGATTCTGCTCTTGATGGTTGGTGCATTTTTCACACTCAGTCTTTTCGTGCGCAGCGCCAGGGGCCGTCGAATATGGGATCTGCTCAAGCTCAAGATGCCGATCGTCGGGTCGGTCAACCAGAAGATCATCCTCGCCCGCTTTGGCTCCACCATGGCCAGTCTGCTCGGCAGCAGCGTTCCCCTGGTCACCTCCATGCAGATCGTCCAGTCTATTGTCAACAACTCCCTGATTGCCGAGGTCATTGAAGAGGCCATTGAGCAGATCCGCAAGGGCAGGAGCATGGCCAACGCCCTGGGTTCATCCCCCTGGTTTCCACCAATTTTTGTGCAAATGATCAGCGTCGGCGAACAGAGCGGCAATCTGGAACCCATGCTGAACAAGGTGTCTGATGCCTATGAACGTGAGGTTGATATGGCCATCATGGGAATGACCTCACTCATTGAGCCGATCATGATCGCGGTCATGGGAGCGGCCGTAGGGTTTGTCGTCCTTTCCATCCTGCTCCCCATCTTCGAGATGAACCAGATGATCGGATAAATAGCAACAGCCATAAAAGTAGCGTAGTCATGCGCCATGAGCGGACTTTTTACTTTTATTCGCAGTCATCCTGCCCTCACAAACGGACCACCTTGCCAAACTCATCTGCTCCCAGGATCAATTTTACGGTACTGAAAGATCCCATAATGGTACCGATAACTCCTGGGGCCATTACGTTCTGGCCGGCAAGATACAAGCCTTTCACAGACGTTCGGTTCAACAAAGCCGTGGACAGCGTCTGGCTGGAAGAACGCAGAACTCCGTAGGCACTCCCGCCCGGGCTATTGACCCAGTCACGCATGGTCAGGGGTGTATAGGTATCAAGAACCTTCAGGCCCTTAAAGGAGCCGAACAGCTCTTCCGCCTCTCGGATCAGCTGCTCTGCATGCTGATCTTTTGCTTCGAGATAGTCATTGCCCCGGCGACCGCTTTTCGTGTTCTCTGTAGACGCCCATAACTCATCCTTCCCGGATGTAAGAATTGACAGAAGGCTGACACCTTCCCTTTCACTTTTCCGGATCTGGTAATACTTGAGATCGCGGACATTTCCATCGTGATCCCTGTCTATCTTAAAGATGTTGTAAGGAATCTCAGGATGGCTGGCACCATTGAGGCTGGCATGAACTGAAAAGATACCGTGAGTATCTTCCAGTCCGCTGATCCGTTGCCGATAGGAGGGTTTCACGGCTCCTTCCGGAAGCATCTGTAAAACAACTTTCGGATGCAGCGCTCCAATAACTGAGGAGGCGGTCAAGCTCTCTCCGGATTTGAGTTGCAGCCCGGTCACCACCCGCGAACTGACATGGATTTTACTGATCTCGGCCCCGGTCACAATTCTGCCCCCCAATTCCTGCAGACGGTCAACCAAAGCATCTGCCATCTCCGCACCACTCCCCTGCAAACGATACGAAGAAGAGACATAGGAAGCCAGGGCCATATTGTGATAATAGGCCGGGCAGTCATTCAATGGCACGCCAATCCAGCAAGCGGGAATGGCCAGAACACTTCGCAAGCCAGGCGAACAGTGAAGATCGTCTAAAATCTCCCCCAGGGGCTGTGACTGATCAAGAAGTGAAAAATCGTTTGCCGTTGAATATAATAAGTACAGTGCATGCAGCTGGTCTGCTGCTTTGCGGATCGGAACTACTATTTTATTTATCTTCTCTCGTTCGTCGGGAAAGGTCTGTTTGAGCTTTTCTGCAAAGGCGTCCATGCCCGGCGGCAGGTCAAAACATGCAGGATGCGGATGATCGGCGGCACCATCAAAAAGATAACGGTCGATTATGCCATTTTCACCCATGCGCGCTACTGGAATCGTGGAGCTGACCCCTAAATAATCAAAAAATTTACGCAGGATCTGCCCCTGGTCAAGGGAACCAAGATAATGGACACCAACGGGGCACTCAATCCCGTCTCGAGTGTAGCTGCGCATCAAGCCACCCGCTTGACCATTCTTCTCCAGGACGGTCACCTCAAATCCCAGTTTAGCAAGAATAATTGCGGTGCTGAGGCCGCCGACACCGGAGCCTATTATCAGAACATCTTTGGGAAAAGGTGAGAGAGAGGCCATATAACTATTTACACCCGGTTTTCTTTACTGTCGCATTTCGCCAACAGGTGGGATCTGAAGCCAGGTAATCACCGGTAAGCTGGTAGGCGGCACCGCGGCAGCCGTAACATTCCTCCGCCTTTTCACAGTCCCGGCATTCCCCTTTAATCATCTTCCTGTAATTCTTCAGGTTATTGACCACCTCACTGTTCTTCAGGATATGAGCCAGTCTGTTGTTGCGAACATTATCCAGCGGGATAGTGACACCGACACAAGGCATGACATCCCCACTCGCCGTCACCAGGCAGGAGACTTGATGGCGCATGCACTTATTGCCCACCAGCGGCGGCTGCGGATCCCAATGACGTCCATAGCTTTGCTGATCAATTTCCGCGAGTCGGGTAAATAATGCCTTCAACTGTTCCGCACCAACGGAGAGCCAGCTGTTGGCCACAGCATTTTCTTGGGGGGTGATCACCTCAAAATAGGGCTCGATCCCTTCATCACGCAGCCATTGCCAGATGCCGGGTAGCTCATCAATATTCTGCTGACAGATAATGGTGCTGAGGGCAAGAAAAAGATCCGGCGACGGATAGCCAGCCCGCTTCAGGTTGACAAGCGCCGTCTGGATGATATCAAAGGCGCCCACCCGCCCGGCTAATTGATCCTGAATCTCTCTCTTTCTCGAATTCAGTTTCAAGACCACCCGCACCTGAGCCGCGGCCAGGATCGCGGCCATTTCCGCATCTATCCCGGTCCCATTGGTGAACATTTCGATTTCAAGATCATGCTCTTTGAGGAATCGTATCATTTCAACAAGGTGCGGATAAATAGTTGGTTCACCGCCTAAAATAATAATTTTCCGAGCCCCCAGTTCCTTGGCCTGGAGCAGGACATCCTTGATCTCATCCCGCGAACATTCGCCCACATACTCACGTTTTTCGGGAACGTAGCAGTAGGAGCAACGGAAATTACAGACACGACTGAATTCGATTTCCATGGACAACAGCCTGTCTGCGGCCACCGCCTCTTTTATTTCCTGCTCAGTAAACTCAAGATTATAGAGCTGCATACCTCTTTACCACCACTATTCAGGTTATTTATTCAGGTTAATATTCTTCAAGATCATGAAAGGTGTTCATCCGCTCCCAGCGCTGGACTTCCCGCAGGTAGCGACCATTCCAGCCATACTTCTTCATCACTCGCCGATAGTGCAGCTTCAAAAACGGTCTCATGACAAATCGCCATATCCCGGTCCAGAGCTTTCCCCGCTTACGGGCAGCCGCGGGAGGATCCCACCAGCTGAGCACCACCTGGCGCTGATACCAGTACTGATACTGCAGTTCGTCAGAATCAAGATATCTGGTGCGCACATTGGCCCACAGTCCATTATATTTTTTATAATGAGTCGTATTGGTGA
>JANZPQ010000261.1:0-5018 GCA_038040945.1 Desulfobulbaceae bacterium
CGGGGCTGGGTAGCCTTCCACGGTGAGCGCCGGGCGTTGCGGATCAATAAAATCACTGTATGATTCAAAAGTCATCCATTCGGTAGAGCGTTGTTCTTCGGAGCTCATGAGGTGCTGACAGAAGAGCTCGACCTGGTCAAAGCCCGCTTTTTCCATCCACAGGCGCAGACAATGGCCGGTGGGAATAAAATAGGTGCCGGGTGCCTTGGCATAGGTCTTGTCGGGAAAGAGGGCGATGGGCGTCTCTCCCGGAATGGCCTGGGATTCAAGCAGCAGCGTGCCCCCCGGGCGCAGGGCCTGATAGATGTCACGCAGGACATCTATGGGTGAGGCGCGGTGGTAGATGATGCCCATAAGGAAGAGGACATCAAAGCAATCAGGGAAAAGAGAGAGATGCTCGACGCCGAGCAGGTCGATATGGAGCGCATCCTGTCCGGCCATGCTGTTCAAGGCCTTGAAACAGTAATAGTGCTGCATGGAGGGTTCCAGCCCCAGGACCATTCTTGGGCGATAGGGGGCCATACGGAACATGTAGTAGCCGTTGTTGCAGCCGATATCGGCGATGATCTTGCCCTGCAGGTCGGGAAGCATGGGCAGCAGGCGTTGCCATTTGCGTTCGCTCCGCCATTCGGCGTCGATATCGATGCCAAAGACCGAGAAGGGGCCTTTGCGCCAGGGCATGAAGGCCTGCATGGCAGCTTTGACCCGTGCCTGATCGTCAACATTCAGTTCGTCGGGGCGGCCGATGGTGACGATATCACCACTGCAGTCCACAGTCCGGGCCCGAAAAGGGGCAAGCGATTCAAAGGGTGTGCGGTAGCGGAGAAAGCCCTTTTTCTGCTGGTTGACCCATTGCTGCCGCTCCTGGTGGAGGGCGAAAATTTCCTGCCGCCGGGCGGTGTCCGGGAGGAGGGAGATATAGTCGCTGGATAATGGCATCTGGTTCAACCTGGTTTGATGGCAATAAAAGAGACGAAATTAAACCACTGGAAGAAGGTTTCAACGCTTGCGAATCCGGCGTCCAGCAGGAGTTCTCGGTTTTCTTCAATGGAAAAGGGGATCAGGATATTTTCCAGGGCCTCTCTTTTTTTGGCAATTTCCAGTTCCGAATAGCCGCGTTCCAGTTTAAACTGATGGTAAATGTCGATAAATTTGCGGTTAAGCAGAGGGTCGTGGGAGATCTTTTTTTCACTGAGGATCAGGACACCGCCTGGTCGCAGGTTATCGTAGAGCCTGTGGATAAAGTCCTCCCGGCGCAGGGGCCGGATGAACTGGAGGGTGTAGTTGAGGAGATAGGCCCCGGTATCGGCCTGCTCCAGATCGGTGATGTCCTGAGAAATAAAGGTGACCTGGTCCTGTTTGGAGAACATTTCAGCCTTCAGCCTGGCCTTGTGGAGCATGGCCGGCGAGTTGTCAATACCGGTGAATTGCAACCCTTTATCCGGCAACAGGCGGGCTAGTTGCAGCAGGGTAGTGCCGGTGGCGCAGCCAAGATCAATGACCGTATCATTCTGCTGGAGAAAGATGTCGAGGAGCTGGGCGGTCCCTTTGATGACTTCCTGGTAAAAAGGAATGGAGCGGTCAAGCATGTCGTCGAAGACCTGGGCGACATGTTCGCTGAAGACAAAATCTTCCTCAACCTGGTTGACGGCAAAAAGGGTATCTTTGGGAGTGGGCAACATGGCGACAATAAAAAATCAGGACTGGACAGAGGATTATGATTACTGATTAAAAGAGTAAGCTGTATATAGTATAACCCTTTAAAAAATCCCGCTATTGTTTTATACGACTTGGAGCTCAGTATTTTGTGTTCTGAAGAATTAGAGTAGCGATTACAGGAACTCAAAGAAATTAGCGCCCTTGTTCATAGAATCGACAGGAAATCATGAAAAAATTCATTATTGGCATAGACACGGGCGGCACCTATACCGACGCGGCGCTTATTGATGCGGAGAGCTGCGCGGTTATTGCCACGGCCAAGGAACCGACCACCCATTATCACCTGGCAACAGGCACCGGCCATGTCCTGGCCGCTCTGCTGCAAAGCTCCGGAGTCGCCCCCTCGGATATCGGCCAACTGGCGGTCTCAACCACCCTGGCTACCAATGCCGTGGTCGAAGGCAAAGGGGCGAGGGTGGCTCTTTTTGTCATCGGCTATGTCAAACATTTCAGGCTGCCGGTAGCGGCTGTGGTCTTTATCAAGGGTGGACATACCATCCAGGGTACGGAAGAAGAACCGCTGGATTTTGAGAATCTGGTGGATACGGTGCAAGGACTGGCGCATGATGTGGATGCCTATGCGGTTTGTGGGGCCATGTCCATGGAAAATCCCACTCATGAACAGGTGGCGGAAAAGGCCATTTCCATGATTGATCCCAAGCCGGTCTTCTGTTCCCACCGGATCAGTCAACAGGCCGGGATGCGGGAGAGGGCCGCCACCGCTGCCCTGCACGCCAAACTCATGCCTCTGATGCAGGATTATATAGCCGGCATCCAGGTTGCCATGATCAACCAGGGCTTGTCCTGTCCGGTGGTGATCATCGGTGGCAATGGTCAGACCGTGTCCATTGATCAGGCTGTCGAGCGGGCCGGGGTGACGGTGGCAAGCGGACCAGCCTGTACCGCCCACTTCGGCTCATTGCAGACCTCTGGTGATGCCCTGGTGATTGATGTGGGAGGAACCACCACTGATATTGCCATCATCGAAGGCGGCAGGCCGCAACTGGCCCCGGATGGCTGTCAGATTGGCGAGTGGCAGACCCATGTGGAGGCGATTGATATGTTTACCGCAGGCATTGGCGGTGACAGTCATGTGCTGATCGATGACAGCGGTGAGCTCCGGATCGGTCCTAACCGGGTTGTGCCTCTGTGTATGGCCGCTGCCGCCGGTCGCTCTTCATCCATCAATGGAGCGAGCGACACTGAGGCATCCATGCCCTGCGTCCCTGGCTCTCGCGGCATTAGGCCGTCCTTGGCCGTCGCTGCTACCGCCAGTGCCTTGCCGCAGGCCTCGGAATGGCTGGGCGCTGGCGCCCTTGGACGTTGTATCGGTCTGGTCTCCGAAGAAGATATGGAGGAGATGGAGGAGGGGCTTGATGATCCGGTTATCTCCTTTCTGCGTCAGCACGGGCCTTCAACACCTGCAGCCATTCGCACGGCCACCGGCATGTCTTCTGTTCCCCTGGAAAAACACCTGGAGGGTCTGGCCCGGGAGCAATTGACCTTTGAATGCGGCTTTACCCCCACCGATGCCCTGCATGTGCTTGCCCGGATTCATCTTGGCAACCGTGAGGCGGCTATGGACGGGGCAGCTGTTCTGGCCCGGATCAAGGGAGTGGATCCTGAACAGTTCTGTCTTGAGGTCTTGCGCCTGACCGAAAAGAAGATTGAGGATCTGATTATCGATTATATCATTCATCGCTACTGGGGTCAGTCGCTGACCTCGTTTATCGCCAGCCGGAACAGTCATCCGGTACTTGGCCTTGATTTTTCCCTGAAAATTCCCCTGATCGGCATTGGGGCCGCTGCCCGTTACTTACTGCCCGGTGTGGCAAAGAGACTGGGCACCAGCGTCACCTTCCCTGAGCATTGCGAGGTGGGGAACGCCGTTGGCGCGGCCCTGCTTGGCAAGGGTGCTTCTGCCCTGAGCATGTCGCTTGCCGAGACAGCTCGTCAGTGATAGGAGAGGAGCGAAACGTTATCATCTTATGAGTAATAATTGTCCACTCTCCGCAGGGAAATCCCTGCTCATCTACCCGCCTTTTGCCGATCCCACCTGGCCCTACGTGAGTCGTCCCACCCTGAAGGGATATCTGGGCCGGCGCGGGATCCCGGTGACAGTCCGGGATTTCAACGTCGAGGCCTTTTCTTTCCTGACGGATGCGTCCACCATTGCCCGGTGGCGGACGCACTTGTCGGCACGGTTTCAGGCCCTCAATGGCCGGGACAGTTTGACCATGGAAGAGCAGATGGAATATCGGCGGGTGGTCGAGGCCCTGCCTCTGGCGCAGCAGGATTTTGGCGCGCTTTTGGCCGTGATGCGGGAGGAGGGGAGCTTTTATGACCGGGCCGCTTATGCTGCCGGTCGTGATGGGATTGAAGATCTTTTTCAGATCATGGAGGCGGTCTATTTCCCTTTTCGCTTCAGCTGTAACCGGGCAGATCATCTGCTGGCCCCCTGGGATTTCAGCCTTCTGGACTCCTATATCGAAAATCGTAAAAGCCCCCTTGATCGTTTTTACCGTCAATACCTGACGGAGATTGAGGCCCCGAGTTTTGTCGGTATTTCACTGACCTTTATCTCCCAGATCCCTGAGGTCTTTTATCTCTGCCGTCTGCTCAGAGAGGCCTTTCCTGATTGTTTTCTGCTGCTGGGCGGGCCCTGTGTTGATTTGATGGTCCGTCATGGCCGGCCGGAGGTGGTGGCCCGGATTTTAGACTATGTTGATGGTATCAACATGCAGGAAGGGGAGAAGACCCTGGAACAGCTTTTGCCCCTGCTTGCTGATGGGATTTCTGATCAGAGACAGCTGCGTACGATTCCGAATCTGATCACCCGCGATAAACTCAGTGGTGCAATCCATCAGGGGCCTCCCTGGGTTCTGGATCTTGCCGAGAGCGCAGCGCCTGATTATTCTGATCTTGACCTGACGCTCTATCTGGCGCCCTCTCCCATGCTCCTCTACAGTCCGACCCGCGGCTGTTACTGGAATAAATGCTCTTTCTGCGGCTATGGCTTTAATCAGTCCGGGGCGCATGCCTACAGGGAGATCCCCGTGCAACAGGCCGTCGCTGATCTGCAGGCGTTGCAGGAGCAGTTCGGGGCTGCCAACTTTTATCTCTCCTGTGATGTCCTCTCGCCCGATTACGCCTTCCGGCTGGCCCAGGAGATTGTGGATAGCGGGCTTGAGATCTTCTGGTCAACAGATCTGCGGGTTGAGGCGGCTTATACCCCTGAACGCTGTCGTCTGCTCTTCCGGGGTGGGTTGCGGGCCGTGGCCTTCGGGGTTGAGAGCTGT
>JANZPQ010000262.1:0-5179 GCA_038040945.1 Desulfobulbaceae bacterium
ATACAGCGCCTTTGCCAACAGCCGTGGCGGCATCATCCTGCTTGGCGTGCAGGAAAAACAGGGCCGTTTTTCTCTCCAGGGTGTGAGCCAGCCTGAACGGATCATCATAGATCTCTTTAACACCGTCAATAATCCGCAGAAGGTCAGTGTTAATCTGCTCAGTGATCAGGATGTCTCCATCCTCACCATTGAGGGAAAAAGCCTCGTTACGATTTCCGTACCTGCGGCCCACCGCAAACAGAAACCTGTTTATCTGGACGGCAACCCCTTTCAGGGTACCTACCGTCGTCTGCATGACGGTGACCGCCGCTGTAACGATGAAACCGTTAAGCGGATGCTGGCCGAACAGGTGGAAGACAGCCGGGACAGCCGCATCCTGACTGGCTTTGGTCTGAAGGATCTGGACCTGGACAGCCTGCACGCCTACCGCAACATGCTGGCGGTTCACCGGCCTGACCATCCGTGGATAGCCCTTGATGACCAGGAGTTTCTGCAGGTTACCGGCTGCTGGCGTCAGGACCGTTTACAGGAGGATGCCGGTCTCACCCTGGCCGGGCTGCTTCTCTTTGGGAAGTGGCCCGCTATTCAGGAAGGAGTTCCCTTTTATTTTGTCGAGTATCAGGAACAGCCGGAAGACAAGACCTCTCAAACCCGTTGGCTGGACAGGGTGGTTCCTGATGGAACCTGGTCCGGTAACTTGTTTGATTTTTACCGCAAGGTGTCGCGCAAGCTGGTGGCTGATCTGAAGGTGCCATTTGTCCTCAAGGGCAACTTTCGCCAGGATGATACCCCGCTGCACCGGTGCCCTGCGTGAGGCGCTGGTCAATGCCCTTGTCCATGCCGACTATGCGGGCCGGGCTTCGATTCTGGTGGTGAAAGACCCCGCAGGTTTTGTCTTTCGTAATCCGGGGATGATGCGTGTGCCTCCAGAACAGGCCCTGCGCGGCGGGGAAAGCGATTGCCGCAATCGAACGCTGCACCAGATGTTTTTGATGATCAATCTCGGTGAGCGCGCCGGCTCCGGCTTGCCAAAGATTCGCCAGGGTTGGGAAATAGAAGGCGGCACGATACAGCTCTTTGATTCTTTTGAGCCGTATGATCAGACCCGGCTGGAGATGACGTGGGGGGGGGTGGCGGATGAGACGGGAAAAATGACGGGAAAAATGACGGGAAAAATGACGGGAAAAATGACGGGAAAGGTTTTTGACCTGCTGGTCTCGAATAACGCTCTGACTGTCTCTGAGTTAGCCGCCAAACTCGAAAAATCGGAAAGCACTATAGAGCGGGCTATCCGGGAATTGTGCAAGTTGGAACGACTCAAAAGGGTTGGCTCACGCAAGAGCGGCCATTGGGAGATCCTGAATGATTAATGAAAACCAGTTTGAACCTCACCACTTCGACCGGTTCCGTGAAAGGCTGGCCAGTGGGCAATGCCACTAAAAAAAACCTGATTACTTCTCCCTGTTGTTTCAACTCGGCGACCTGCCTCATGGAGAATAACCAGTTTGATTGAGCAAGGGAACTCCTTGTTTAGTCCCTTGAAAGGGGTCTGTAAAAGGGCCCCCTGATTTGCTGGTAATTTATCAGTATAGATGGTGCCGCTCCTATTGGCTTACAAATCATAAATGCGCCATTTTATTGGCGCATTTATTGATCTATTGCGCCAATAAGGATATATAAATCCTGTTATCAACAGGAACAATTTATTGCATGTCTTGATGGCGGCGTAAAAAGTCGCCAACTGCTGCGTTGCTACACATTGTCTCGTCACTACTCCTTGTCCTGATTCAAACAGTTCCGTTCGAGATGAATAAAATATGGTTTCTTGCGGGCGGTGACCACAATAGAACGTCTACGAACACTCTTAAAAAAAATGATGGGCGAGGGTACAAGGCCTATAAGGAAATCAAGGGGAGCTTGTGACGGAGCAGGTGATGAGAAAATTCGGAAATTCCGAATTTTCTACCAAACCCACCAACTATTACAACCTGGACGTCATCATTTCGGTGGGATACCGGGTGAAGTCGCTGCGTGGTACCCAATTCCGCATCTGGGCGACACAGCGGCTGAAGGAGTATATCGTCAAGGGGTTCACCCTGGATGATGAGCGCAAGCCATCTCAAAAGCAAAAGGGGGCAAGTATCCTCCCTGCCCTTGCCCTGATTCAACAAGTTCCGTTCAACATGAATAAAAAATGGGTTTTCACGGGCCGTGACCGAAATGGAACGTCTACGAACACTCTTAAAAAAAATTGATGGGCGAGGGTATAAGGCCTATAAGGAACTGAAGGGGAGCTATCAGTTTAATGGCTACAGGCTCACTTTCGATCATATCCAGGGCGATCCTTTTGCCCAGCCTTCGCGCGGATAAGCATTCATGTTCTGTCATCGCTAGCCCCTCTTTCCTCTGAATTCTGCTCCGGCAAGATAAGTGCTGGTGGAAATCTTCACACAACAAAGGTGTTGTCCAATGTCTGAGATGCAAGATCGAGTTCAGTTACACCCTTCCTGGAAGAGTTGGATCGGAGGTGAATTTGACCAAGAGTATATGCAAAACCTCAGAGAGTTCCTGATCCAGGAGAAAGGGGCCGGAAAGATCATTTACCCGGAAGGAAAAAATATTTTTAATGCCATGAACCTGATTCCGTTTGAGGACGTGAAGGTGGTGATCATCGGGCAGGACCCGTATCATGGCCCGGGACAGGCACACGGCTTGTGTTTTTCAGTCATGCCGGGGGTAGCGCTTCCTCCATCCCTTAAAAATATTTTCAAAGAAATCCAATCGGATCTTGGCCTCACTCCGGCCAATCATGGATATCTGAACAGCTGGGCGGAACAGGGTGTCCTTCTCTTAAACAGTGTGCTCACAGTGGAACAGAACCGGGCGGCTTCTCACCAGGGAAAGGGGTGGGAGCATTTTACTGATGCCATTATTCAAACGCTGGACAGAGAACATTCCGGGCTGGTGTTTTTCCTGTGGGGCAGTTATGCCCAGAAAAAAGGGGCGATTATTGATAAAAAGCGTCACTTGGTCCTGCAGTCAGTTCACCCGTCCCCCTTATCTGCGCATCGTGGTTTTTTTGGTAATAAGCATTTCTCCCAGGCAAATTCATATCTGCAGGATCAATCAAAATCACCCATTAACTGGGAACTGCCTTTACTGAATGCAGGGAACAACAACAGCTGAACGGGGCATGGTTTTATTGAATAGCTGAAATGATAGATGTTTGTCTCTATGGTTTGTTCCGTGAAGGTCGGGAAGGGGGCAAGTCTTCTCTCTTGTCTCGACCTGTCGGAAAATGCCTCTCTTGATGCAATTCCGGGGGTGGTTGAACAGAATCTCAGGGAACGTCACACTCCAAGGTGCGGACCAGCGCGCCTCTGTCTACCTTGCCGTTGTGGTTCAAGGGCATCTGCTCGATATGGACAATTCTTGATGGTACCGAGTAGGCCGGCAACTGAGACTTCAGTCCGGTCAGGATCTGTGACGTCTCCATGGGCGAGCCGGCGATAAAGGCAATCAACCCTCTGGCGCTGCCATCTACCAGCGGCCAGGCCACCGTCGCCACCAATTCCGTCTGGGACAGTTCGCGAAGGTGGGTATCGATTTCCTCCAGTTCAACTCGGTTGCCGAGGACCTTGACCTGATTGTCGATCCGCCCGAGGTGATGGAAGGCGCCGGAGGCATCACAAAACGCCAGGTCGCCGGTCAAGTACCATCGCTTGCCGCCAATGATGGGGAATCTGGCCGCCGTCAATTCATGGGCGTTCAGGTAGCCCTCTGCCAGTTGGGCGCCGGAAAGCGCCAGCTCTCCCGGTTCATCGGTCGCTGCAAGTTGGTGATCAGCAGTCAAGATCGCTGCTTCGATGCCCGGAAACGGTGAGCCAATGGCAATAACGTTGCGCTTCGGCGTGACCAGGAGCGGGCTGGTGACTGGCTGACTCAAACAGGAGACGGTCACTTCGGTGGGACCGTCGAGGTTCTGGACGATGCTGTTCGGCGCGGCCTGTTGCCATGCCTCCACGGTGTTGGCTGGCAAAGGTTCACCGCCGAAGACTGTGAGGCGCAGGTCAGGAAGCACCCCTGGCTTAAGCGCCTTGATCTGAATCAGCATGCCAACCAGAGAGGGCACTGAGTTCCAGACCGTGAGCCTGCTTTTACGTGCAAACTTCACCGCGTTCATGACCCGGTTTGCCGGCAGCACATGCAAGGAGGCGCCAACTTGCCAGGTTGCGAACATGTCGAGAACCGAAAAGTCGAAACTGAGCTCACAGACCTCAAGGGCTCGGTCGCAGGCTTCAAGCCCGAGGATTTCGCTCACGACTTCAATGTAATGGTGAACAGCTCCGGCAGAGACCATGACACCCTTGGGTGTGCCGGTCGTTCCCGAGGTAAAGATGATGTAGGCGAGATCCGTGGATTTGATATGGGCCGGAGGGGTGGCGTCTGCCACGGCAGGTAGCTCATGAAGATCATGGATGTCGATTTTCGGGTTGGAGCCTGCAGGCAAGTGTAGCCCGGGCTCGGGCATCAGCACCAACGGTGGGCATGCAGCCAGCACCCTCTCGGTCAGGAGCTTGGCGCCTTGGCTATCGCAGATCAGCGCCGAGAGCCGGCACTGGTCCAGGATCGTGATCAGCCGATCCTCCGGAGACTTGAGCCCTATGGGGATATAGGTCCCGCCCGCCCAACTTGTTCCCAGAAGCCCGGTGCAGGCATCGATACTGCGTGAAGCAAGAATTCCAACTCGAGGGAGAAAACCCTCGCCATTTTTCCAGCCCGGATTCTGGACCAGCATTGCAGCGATACGCCTGGCCCGGTCTGCCAGCTCACCGTAGGAGAGTTCCAGACCCTCGAAGGCAATGGCCAGACGTGCGGGATCGCGCAGGCTTTGTCGATGGACCGCATTTGCAATGTTGAACCCCTGGGTATCTTCCTGCTTCATACTTTTCACAGTAACTTCCGATTGTTCAGGGACTGACGAGGCGCATAATGTTGGAGAGCGAATCAAAATCATTTTGATCAAACCCTCGTTCAGCCAGATCGAGCCCAAACTCCTCCTCGAGAAATACCACCATTCGTAATACCGCCAGGGAGTCAAGAAGGCCACTCGTCACCAGCAAGTCATCATCACCAAAATCTGTTTCTTTGCCATAATCAGCTAAGAGTTCCTGAAGGA
>JANZPQ010000263.1:0-4751 GCA_038040945.1 Desulfobulbaceae bacterium
ATGCGTTCACAAGACGGAGAGATGAAGGCAAGTTGTTTCTTTGTATTGATCCAGTATTCAATGTTGTAGGCGAATTTGGAAACGATACGAAATTTTTCTTCTTTTTCCTTGATGGCGGTTTTATAATTGCGGATACCGTTAAAAAACAGCAGGATGGTGACAATGCCGAGCAGCCAGAGAATTGCATGCGTCGCCATAATAATTTTACGGGCGGAAACAGCAGATTCATAGTATGGCTGCATGGGGACGGCAATACTCATCCCGCCCCTGATATCTCCTACTTCATACCCTTGATGCTGATGGCAGGGCAGACATCTCTTTTCCGTGACATAGGGTGACATCAGCCGCATATATGCGGCGCCGCCAAGGGTCGTGACCTCGCTCAAGGGGCCTCTTCCCTCCTCAAACCCCTGGAGCGCCTTGGCTTCCCATGGGTCAGGGCTATTTTCCGGATTGAGGGGATCAAGACTGACAGTTCGGTTGAGGACAGCCAGTTCAGAAGATTGGTGTTTCAAGAGGTCATAGGCCTGCTTGGTCATCTGGAAAGGATTGATCATGGTCAGCCTGATGCCATCGACAGTGATGAGATCCCGGTCTGGGCGGATAATATAAGGATTAGGCCGATTAATGCCCCTGACCTTGGCGTAGACGCCGTCATGCATACTGTTCCAGCGACGATAGGCAAGATTGTGCTGAGAAATAGTTTTCGCTTCAATAAGGGCCTTGTCGTAATTGCTGCGGTAGTTTTCGTGCAGATTCCAGATGGCTGAAACAGCAAGAAGAATGCTCCAGACCAACAACAATGCCAATAAATACCTTTGTTCCCAGATGGTTTTCATGATGTTTTATCACTATTCACTTTGGTTACAGATCAACAAGTGATCTCACACGACGCCACGACGATGAGAAAGTCTCCCCTGCGCCTATGCGCGAAAAAATACCTGCAAGACAGCTAGGTTATTATGAAAAAAAATATCCTCATTGTGGACGATCAACCCTTGATCCTCTTCAGTCTGGCTGAGATGTTAAAATCCGATTCTGTAGAAGTTACAACGGCCTCAACAGCGCTCAAGGCATTAGAGAAAATTGCGGCCTTCCCTTTTTATGATCTTTGTCTCATTGATCTGGGACTGCCTGACATGAACGGTATCGAGCTGATTAAAAAGATTCGGGCGAACTCCAGCATCTCCCGCTTCATTATCATGACAGGAAAATATTATAATGAACGGGATTTATTTGAGAACATGAAGGAAGCTGCCGACATCAAGCCCTGTCGCCTCATCACCAAACCATTTGATTTCAACACAGTTCTGGAAACAATTTTTCAATCTCTGGAAGACGTGCAGGTGGGCTAGAAACCGACATGCCTTGCATTGTGCCACCATCTCGCGAAGCAAGGCCGACCAATGAAGCCCATATTTCCTATGCTTACAACAGACCTGCAACATCATGGTGAACAATTACTATAATTCAGAGTCCCTGTAATTCAGAGGCCCTTGCAAAATGACCGGATGTCATTCCCGAGTTCTTTTGTCGGGAATCCATTTTCGTAAATGCAGCAGGGTATGGATTCCCGCCTGCGCGGGATGACGATTGTTGGACTTAATTTGTCATTTTGCAAGAGGCTCATCAGATAATACCAAACTTCTTCAGCGCCAGTAAAACAAGGGCCAGCAGCCCAAGAAGCACAAGTGCGGCAAGTGTGCCCCACAACTTTCCGCCGCCAAATTTTGGTAATTGTTCCTTGGCGCCCATAGCGGCAGAGCGAAGCTGGCATATTCCACAATATAATTTCGAATCAACTTCCTGCAGAAATTCCGGATGAAAAGAATCTCCACACCCCGCACAGACCTCCGTGGGCATGATATCCGCTTTCAGCTCTTCATCTTCCTTCACCTCATCCTTAATTTGTGCTGCTATTCTTTCTTCGGCAACAATGGACACCGACTCAGCCTCGGCAACCATTTCAGGAACCGGCTCTGCTTCAAGCTCCGGAACAGCTTCAACCTCCATCTCAGGCTCAGGCTCTACTGCCGGCTGCACTTCCGCCATTGGCTCCACTTCGGCCACAGCCTCAGGTTCCGGCTCCGGCTCAATCGCAATCTCCAGCTCTGGTTCCAGCTGCACTTCCACCACTGGCTCCACTTCCACCACGGCCTCAGGTTCCGGCTCCGCTTCAATCACAATCTCCAGCTCCAGCTCTGCTTCCGGCTGCACTTCCTCCACTGGCTCCACTTCGGACACAGGCTCAGGTACCATTTCAGGCTCAGACACAGGGGATACCCACTCATCCCTTGCAGGTGCGTGCGATGGGGCTCCGAGAGGCTCAGCCTTGCCGGCTGCCGCTGACAAGAGGCCTGGCGTCAGAAGAAAAACTTTTTCACAGCCCGGACACCTGAGTTTCGAGCCAGGTAAAGAGCTCCTTGCCGAACCAACCACGCCACAGTGGGGACAGGCTATCTTCTGCTCCATGACTTTAAACACCTTATCACATTGCGGGCATCGGACCTTTCCTCCAGGCATGGAACCATGGCCGGAACCAACGACCCCGCAATGGGGACAAGTCATCTTCATTTATACCTCCAACTCAAGCATTGTTCACGACATCGCGCACACTCAAAAGACTCCTTTAACTTGTAGTACAAAAAAACACGCAAATCAAACACGAATTATTCCCTGATGAGAATTTAGGAACCATGAGCCTTCATACCCTTATATTTTTATTGACTCGTACACCGTTCACAGATAAAATAATACGAAATTAAAAAAGGTATTACAAATGCTCAAGCGATTTACGATCTCTATAGAAGAGGAACTGCTGGACGACTTTGATACGTTCATGCAGCAACATCAGTATAAAAATCGTTCCGAAGCGATTCGCGACCTGATTCGCAGCCGTTTTGTCGAGAATGAATGGAGCGCTGACAAGGATGTGATGGGGGTGATCTCTCTTGTCTATGATCACCACAGACCTCAATTGCAGGAAAAGATCACCGAACTGCAACATGACTACCACCATCAGATCGTCGCCACCACCCATGTTCACATGGATCATGACAACTGCCTCGAGGTCATTATCATTCGCGGCAAAGCGGCCGAGCTCCAGGGACTGGCCAACAGCCTCATTGCCCTGCGGGGAGTACGCTATGGAAAATTGGCCATGAACTCCACTGGTGAACACCTGCACTGAGGTCGGCCTTCGTCTAAGGCCGCCCTCGGTGCAGGTGTTCTCTTCCTTTTTAACTTTCACCTTTACCTTTCCATGCATATCTCAGAAGGCATCCACACCGGACCGGTGCTTCTTGGCGGCGGGGCCTTGACCATTGTTGGCACGGCAATCGGTTTCAGAAGACTCAACTACGAGCGGATCATGACCGTGGCCCTGCTGGCCTCCACCTTTTTTGTGGCCTCGCTGATCCATGTCCCCCTAGGGCCAGGCTCGGTCCACCTCCTCCTCGGTGGGCTGATGGGGCTTATCCTGGGCTGGGCCGCCTTTCCGGCAAGCCTGGTGGCCCTGCTGCTGCAGGCCCTTTTCTTTCAATACGGCGGTCTGCTGGTGCTTGGCGTCAACACCTTCAATATCGCAGCTCCTGCCGTTCTCTGCGGCCTGTTCCTCAAACCATGGCTGTATCGAGGAAGAACCCGGCAACTGACCGCCGGCTTCCTGGCAGGTTTCTGTTCTCTCCTGCTGTCAGCACTCCTCACAGCAGGGACTCTCTGGCTTTCAGACCCGGGATTTTCTCATGCAGCCGCGATCCTGGTTGCCGGCAATGCACCCGTCATGGTGATAGAAGGGTGTATCACCTTATTTATAGTTGGTTTTCTGGCCCGGGTACAACCGGAAATACTCGATTTTACCATGAGCACGACATGACAATCTTACAAAAAACCCTTCGACCCCTTTCCCTGTTCTCTCTCTTGATGGCAGGTCTCTGGATTTTCCCCGCCCTCTCCCATGCCCACAATATCAGGGTCTTTGCCTGGGTTGCAGGCGACACCGTCACCGTCGAAAGCGGCTTTTCAGGAGGGCGCCCCCTGATTCAGGGAACGGTAGAGGTCCAAAACGCGGACAATGGCACAAGCTTGCTCCAGGGAAAAACCAACGAACGGGGGGGCTTCACCTTTTCCCTGACAAAAACAGGCCAGGGGAAAAATATTCCCCTGCGGATCATTGTCTCAAGCGATGAGGGGCATCGCAATGAGTGGCTGCTCGCAGCAGAAGCTGATCAGGCTGCAACGGAGCAGGATGCAACCGACTCGGCAGAGACTGCTCCAGCCCCGGAGATACTCCTCTCAAAAGAAAACAGTGACGAGCAGCTCACCAGAATCCTTGACCAGCTCCTGGATGAGAAACTGAAACCAATCCAGCGCAGCCTGGCCCAGACAGAAGAGCAGAGTCCCAAACTCACCGATATTCTCGGAGCTATTGGCTATCTCATTGGCCTGGCAGGCATTATCGCCTGGATAAAAAGAAGAAAACGATAAGATCTATAAAAGCTTTTCTCACTGAGGAGACTATGAAACAGACACTTCCGGCGGCCCTGTGCCTTCTTTCACTCTTGAGCCTTCCGACTCCCCTTCACGCCCATTTCGGCATGATCATCCCTTCGGCCAACACGGTGGACCAGCAGCAGCCGAGCGTTCGCCTCAACCTCTCCTTTTCCCACCCCTTTGCCGGCGTGGGCATGGATATGGAAAGGCCGGCCGCTTTTTACACCAGCAAAGAGGGCAGGAGATCGGAAGAGCACACG
>JANZPQ010000264.1:0-6821 GCA_038040945.1 Desulfobulbaceae bacterium
TGCCCACTACACCCTTCTCGACTGCGGCAGTCGGGATATCAAATTCATCCGTTATGACCAGGGCAAGATAAAGAACATGGGCTGGAATGCCGAGTGTGGCGCCTCCATGGGTTTCACCATTGAACTGCTCGAACGCTACTACAACCTGGATTTCACGACCATGCAGGTCCCCGACAGCTCCTTCTCGGTGACCTGCGGGGTCTTAGGCATGAGCCATATCTTTGATGCAGTAGTGGACGGCGCAAGCGAAGCGGAGGCAGTTGCAAAATTTGTCAAAGGGATTGCCCTGAATGCCTATAATTTTGCAGGAAGCCCTGATACTCTTTACCTTTCGGGCGGACTCTGCCACAACCCTTTATTTGTGGCCTCATTCCCCTGCAAGGTGGTATCCCTGGGACGCTTTGTCCTCCTGCAGGGGTTGAGGCCATGTGTGACGGATAGACATACTGAAAAACAACACTCAGGGATGCAATCCTCCTATCCCGGTCAAGAGCGCTGCCGCCACCACCAGGGCCAGAACAATCCGATACCAGCCAAAAACAGCCAGTCCCCGCCGTTGAAGAAAACTGACCATCCACTTGATTGAGACCCAGGCCGAGACAAAGGCACAGAAGAATCCGACCAAGGGACCGATCAAACCAAAGTTTGCCACAATCAAGCTGCCGTTCTGTTGGGTTTCATATACCGTTGCCGCTCCCAGGGTTATCAGCCCCAGCAAAAAACTGAATTCAACTGCCGGCACCAGTTGCGCCCCCATCAACAGCCCCCCGGCGATGGTTGCCAGGCTGCGGCTGACCCCTGGCCACAGGGCCACACATTGTATCAGGCCGATCCCGAGTGCCTGCCGCCAGCCAAAGGCCTCAAGCGACAGGCCGGATAATGTATGATATTGTCTCCTGCCCAGAAAAAGGAGGAATATTCCACCTGCAAACCAGGCCGCGGTCACGGGCCAGAGCCCGAACAGATGCTTCTTGATCACATCCTCAAGCAACAATCCGAGCACGACCGCCGGCATAAAGGCAATCAATAGATTCAAGACCAGACGTTTACCGTCGGCATCCCTGCCAACCAGTCCTAAAAGCATCTGCCTGATGCGGTTTCGATAGAGTCCCAGGACAGCCAGGATCGCTCCGGCCTGAATGACAATGGCATAGGCATTGGCTGCCTCTTTGGTTGCAGGATCACTGGCAAGACCCATGATGTTCTCTGTCAAGAGCAGATGGCCGGTGGAGCTCACCGGCAAATATTCGGTGGCGCCTTCCACTACTCCCAGGATGGCGGCATCCAGAAGACTGAGAGGACTCCCGGTTTTTTCTTCGGCAGCAATACCATCAAGAACGCTCTCTCCTTCGTTCTTTTCGCCAGAGAAGAGAACAACCGGCACAGCCATTATGTTCATACTGACAATAACGCCCAGAAAGAGGGAACAAAACCAGCTTACAGATCTCTTTTTCTTTGTCATGGCAACAACGTCCTTTCTCAAGAAATAATATTACGGTATATTGATTCACACCTATTAAGAGACGACACTAGCCGAAAATCAAAACAAGTCAACCCTATTTCCGTCCTATTTCCACCCATGACCATTTACCGAAACATCGTTGCCCGACAGCATGAAGCAAGCTTCAGACATACGTCAGTTGGCGTTCTCCATCAGCACGGTAGTCAGGAATCTCCACCACCTGTACAATTTGATAATGGAAGCAGATATCTTTGACAGCCACACAGAGCCGGAGGAGCTCTTTTCCCCCCTCAGCAATGAGCGCTACTGTCAATTCTACGACATGGAACTGGCTGATTTCAATGATGATCTTATCTTTTACCAGGAAAGAATCAAGCCCCCCTCCACCGTACTCGAACTTGGCTGCGGCAGCGGCCGTCTCTGCCGGCAGCTGGCGGCGACCGGGGCCGACATCACCGGCATTGATCGTTCGGGTCCCATGCTGCGCCTGGCCGCATTGAAACCTGAGCCAAATATCTCCTATCTGTGCATGGACATGACCGAACTGACCCTGTCCCGGAAGTTCGATACCGTCATCATCGCCTATCATACCCTGAATCTTCTTGTCACCGAGGAGAGGATCAAAAGATGCCTGCACCAGGTCAGGGCTGTCCTCGCCGAGGCCGGCAGACTGCTCCTGCAGCTCTTTATCCCTGACCAGACGATCCTGGATCTGGGTTCTAAAAAGCTCTTCCAGTTTCAGATCATTGAACTGCCGGACGGCGGCAAGCTCATCAAGGAGATCAGGCGAGGCTACGTCGATGAACAGCTCATCCTCGAAGAACGCTATCGGCTCCGCCCCCGGCAGCCGGGGGCGGCCAATGAAGATCTGAGCCACACCCTGCACCTCGCCGCCTTCTCGGCCGAAAAATGGCGGGCACTTCTCCATGAGGAAGGATTCAGCATCCAGCAACAGTTCAGCGGCTACGCGCTCGCGCCCTTTATCCAGGGGCGAGACAGCTGCCTGTTCATCGAGGCTGGCCTCTACTGATCCCCTCTTCCACCTTGATTTAGAAGGGGAATAAAGATATTCTTTAAAAAAGAGTATTGAAGGGTTCCTTGCAGGCAGCGCTGTGATCTTCGAGCCTGAGACTTCAGTCACTTCTCATCCTCTCACATTTTCCCAGGAAGGCCATGACTCGTATCGCCCGGACGACCTGCTTGCTTTTATTTTTCCTCTTTCAGCCTTCTTTGCTGTGGGCAGAATCGCCCATCGTATCCATTGGTGTCCTCGCCAAAAGCGGAGAGGATATTGCGGTCGAGAGATGGACCGCCACGGCCGATTATCTCTCCACCACACTCCCCGACTACCGGTTCACCATCGTCCCCCTGGGATTCAAGGAAATTCATGAGGCCGTACAACAGGGCAAGGTCGATTTCGTGCTTACCAACCCGGCCTTTTATGTGGAGCTGGAGCAGCTCTACGGGGTCAGCCGCATCGCCACCCTGATCAACCAGAACCTCCCTGGCCAGCAGACCACAACCTTTGGCGGGGTGATCTTCACCAGGGCTGAGCGCCGGGACATCAGCACCCTCGCCGACCTCAAGGAAAAATCCTTCATGGCCGTGGATCCGCTTTCTCTGGGCGGCTGGATCGTGGCCTGGCGGGAGTTTTTTCTACAGGAGATCGATCCCGGCAGCGATTTTTCCTCTCTACACTATGGCGGCACCCATGAGGCTGTCGTCCATGCCATTCTTGCCGGCACGGTCGATGCCGGGACAGTGCGCACCGACACCCTTGAACGCATGGCGGAAAAGGGAGCCATTGACCTGAAACAGATCAAGATCGTCAATCAACAGCAGCCCGTCGACTTTCCCTTTCTCCTCAGCACCACGCTCTACCCGGAATGGCCCATGGCCGCCCTCAAGACCACCTCGGACAGGCTTTCCCGTCTGGTTGCCGGTGCCCTTATGAGTATGGAGAGGAACCACCCGGCAGCCGTGGCCAGTCAATCAGCAGGCTGGACCATTCCCCTGAATTATCAACCCGTTCATGACTGTCTTTTTGAACTGAAGATCGGCCCCTACAAAGACTATGGCAAATTCCCCCATGCAGACGTTCTTTCCCGCTACTGGCGGCAACTGGCCCTTCTGGGACTGGCTGTCTTCCTGGTTCTGGCCACCGCATGGTACATTCTTCTCCAGAATCGCATCCTGCAGAAAAAAAAACTGGAAGTGGACAGATTGAACATAACCCTTGAGTCCAAGGTGGTGGAACGGACAGAAAAGATTAACAGGCTTCTCGATCAGCAGATTTATCTCAAGGGAATTCTGCAGACCGTGGCCGATATCAACAAACTCCTGATCACCTCGCCAGACCTGGAGGTCCTTCTCGAAAAGTCGTGTGAACTCTTTGTCCAGCATGGACACTATGGCTTCTCCTGGATTGGTCTGCTGGATGAGGAGAAAATTTACAAGATATACAGCCCTGATGATTTCGAAAAATACCTGGCACCGCCTCCCTTTGCGTTCAATGACCAGAAAATCCCCTTTTATAAGAGCCCAACGGCCAGGTGCATCAGGGAAGACGCCATCGTGATCAGTGACCGCAACCATGACCAGGACCTCACCCCCTGGCGTGACCAGGCCGAGATTAAAGGATTTCAGTCAGCCATAGCCCTTCCTTTGCGAGCCAGAGAATCATCTAAGCCACTGGGAACGCTGACGATCTATACATGGATAAAAGAGGGCTTTGAAGAGGAAGAAATTGCCATGCTCGAAGAGCTTGCCGGGGATCTCGGTTTTGCTATCGGCTCTTTTCGCCACCGGGAGGAAATCACCAGACTGACTATCGAAAAAGCGGCCAATTATGAAGAGACAATCTTCACCTTTGTGGACATGATTGAGCAACGAGATACCTATACCGCCGGCCATACCGAGCGCGTAGCCAGGTATTGTCAACAGATAGCCAGGGAAATGGGAGTGACCGAGCAGGAAACGGCAAAACTGTACAAGGCGGCCATCCTCCATGACATCGGCAAGATAGCCACCCCGGATTCAGTTCTCCTCAAACCAGGAAAACTCAACAGTCTGGACTATGACCTGATCAAACTCCACGCTGCCGCCGGCCATGAAATGCTTTCCAATATTAAGATGTACAGAGATCTGGCCGAAATAATTCTCCACCACCATGAACGGCATGATGGTGAGGGCTATCCTGACGGACTGCGCGGCGACGAGATCCCCTTTCTCTCGCGCATCCTGACCGTAGCCGATGCCTTCGATGCCATGACCACCAACCGTATCTATAAGTCACGAAAACAAATCCCGGAAGCCCTGGCTGAGCTTGTATCCCTCAGCGGTAGACAGTTTCACCCTGAGGTTGTCGCTGCGGCGATCAAAGCACTCAAGGAAACAACAAGCCCGGTGACTATTACTCAGGCCCCGATCTCGGATATTGAGAAAAAACGATTTTCTTATTTCTTTAATGACAAGCTGACCGGACTGCTCAATGAAGATTACCTGAGAATCTTCCTGCAGAACAACCAGAATCTCCTGGAATACAGCTGCCTTCATATCCTGTCTCTGCAGAATGTTGTCGAATACAATAAACGGCTGGGGTGGGAGCAAGGAAATCGCCTCTTCCAGGAATTCGCTGGCGAACTGCAGGCCCATTATCCCGACGCCCTGATTTTCAGAGCCTATGGCAATGATTTTGCCATCCTCACCAGAAAACATTTCGACATGGAAGGGAATGCCTTCGACTCCTTCAGCAGTATGGCGGGCCCGGAGATAACGATTGAATCTCAGCACGTTGATTTACGAAGAGACGAGGCATACACCCTTGACAAACTTGAAAAGCTGGTGATCTCCGGACCGATTGCGGAAACACAAAATGACAAAAAAGAATAATGCAACACAGCATAAAGGAGACAGCAGACTCGTATTACTGCCATCACCTATTCTTTCTTCCCATATCGCTCATAACTTACCTTATCATCCAGCAAAGACGAGCGGGGATGGCCGGGCAGGAGTTCATCCGCATAGCCGATGGCCAGGATTGCCTCCACCACCATCCCCTCTCTCAGCCCGAGCAACCCGGCCACATGATCCTGGGCCGACCGTGCTCCGTCATGTTCCCGCAGCCGGATCTGGACCCAGCAGCTGCCAAGGTCGAGGTCCGTGGCCGCCAGATGCAGCAGGATGGAGGCGATGGAACAGTCCTCCACCCACACATCGCAGCGGTCGGGATCGGCGCAGACCACAATGGCCAGAGGCGCCTTTTTAAGAAACGATGCGCCGTGCGGCTTGGCCTGCGAAAGTTGAACCAGGGTCTCCTTCTCGGTGACCACCACGAACTCCCAGGGATTGAAGCCCCGTGAGGAGGGTGCACGCAGCATGGCCTCGATCAGGATGTCGAGTTTCTCCTTTTCTACCGGCCGATCCTGAAAGCGGCGGATACTTCTTCTTGTTCGTAAAAGATCGATAAACATCTTCCCCTCCTGTTTTGAAAAACCCCATAGATGAAGCAATTTCTCCCATGTCAGGCCTCACCGGCACTGACCCTCATGCAAAAAAAGAAAAAAACTTTTATTGACCTAGATCAAAGAACTCTTTCCCGATATGAACTAGTGTATCAGATATAAACGATCTGATTTAGTAAAACAGCTTCACAAGAAGAAAAATTTACCCTATGATTTATCAGGAACTTTTCCCACTCATCCCAACCAAGGAGAACACCCATGTACTGCAATCAATGTGAACAGACCGCCAAAGGAATCGCCTGCACCACCATCGGAGTCTGCGGCAAGAACGAGGAAGTGGCCGGGCTCGAAGATCTTCTCACCCATGCCGTTCAGGGCCTTTGCCTGCTGGCTGATGCCGGCCGCAAGGTCGGAGTGGTTGACAATGCGGTTGATCGTTTTACCTGCGAGGCCATTTTTTCCTGCCTCACCAATGTGGACTTTGACCCGGCTCGTTTTGGCGTCCTGATCCACAAGGCCGTTGCCCTGCGTGAAACACTGAAAGCAGAGGTGAAGTCCGCGGGCGGCACAATTGATTTCAGCGCTGCTGCCGCCACCTTTACTCCGGCCGATTCCCTGACCGGACTCGAAGAGCAAGGCGCGGCCCTCAACTTCATCAACACCCTCGATGCCAATCCAGACCTGCAATCCCTGAAGCAGATCACCATGTACGGCCTGCGCGGCCTTGCCGCCTATGCCGACCATGCCGCCATCCTCGGCCAGGAGGATGACGCTGTCTACGCCTATCTCCATGAGGCCATGGCCGCCCTCACCTCCGACATGGATCTCAATCAGCTGGTGGCTCTCGCCCTCAAATGCGGCGAGGTTAACCTGCGGGCCATGGAACTGCTGGATGC
>JANZPQ010000265.1:0-13207 GCA_038040945.1 Desulfobulbaceae bacterium
CGGACCGGAATATGGCGAACTGGTGAAGCTGCTCAGCGAGATCCGGAATCGTACCCTGGACCGGCGCTCATCCCAGGAACACCATAAATTGCTGGTTGAAAAGATTCTGCAGACAAATGTCCTTGCCCTTCTCAAAAACAAAGAGTGGCAAGAGCTGCAAACACATCTGCTTGAGATTCTTCCAGCGGACATGAATGTAAATGAGATAGTGCAGAAGGTGCGAGAAGAGTGATATTGCGAAGTGCTGTATGTCTGAGTCATGAGATGTTCTCCCGACTCCACCCCTTAACCTGAATACTGATAATGGGCGAAACAAGTTATTTTCTTTTTCAGGCGGTTCTGGCTGCAAGCCTCATGGCCTTGATCTTCTATGGCGTCTTTTTTGTCAGGCAGCAAGAAAAGATCCGGACGGTTGCCAGGCTGACCCTGCTTGCCTCAGGCATTCTGCAGACGCTCTATATCCTGCTCCGCTATCTCCAGGCCGGATATACACCCATCACCTCACAGCATGAGACGATTATTTTCTTTGCCTGGTCGGTGACCTGGGCCTATCTCTCATTCCGCTGGCGCTATACCGTCAAAAATTTCGGCACATTTATCTCCCTCCTCATTGTCATTCTGCTCCTGATTGGAGCCAATGCGTCACGCACCATACTTCCGCTGCCACCGGCCCTGCAAAGCTGGTGGCTGCCGGTCCATGCCGGGATTTCAGTCATATCGTACGGTTTCCTGGCCCTTGGTTTTTGCAGCGGTGTCATGTATCTCCTCCAGGAACGTGAACTGAAGAGCAAGCGATTCGGCTATTTCTTCACCCGACTGCCCTCACTCGATTCACTCGACCAACTCAACAGCCACTGCCTGGCCACCGGTTTTATCCTCTTCACCCTTGGTATCATCACCGGTTCAATCTGGGCCAGCAAGGCCTGGGGAACCTACTGGCATTGGGATCCGAAAGAGACCTGGTCGCTGATCACCTGGTTTCTTTATGCCGCCCAGATTCATCAGCGTTTTTCTGCCGGTTGGCGAGGCAAGCGGGCAGCGGTCATGGCCGTTATCGGTTTTGCCGCAGTGCTCTTTACCCTCTGGGGAGTAACATATCTGCTCGGAGGCGTTCACAGCTATGCCCGGTGATATGATTTTACTCTTTGGGGTGAACCATAAGACAACCCCTCTGGCCGTGCGTGAGAAGCTGGCCGTTGGCAATGGTTATGAAGAACCTTTACAGGCCCTGCGCAACATTACCGGCTGCAAGGAGTGCTACCTGCTTTCCACCTGCAACCGGGTAGAGATAGTCGTTATTGCTGAGGAAAACGCCCAGGTGGAAGAGGCCATATCCAAGCTTCTTTTTGGCGATTCGGTGGCACCGGAACTTCGTCATGACTATCTCTATATCCATCGCAACAATGAGGCAGTGCACCACCTGTTTATGGTCGCAACCAGCCTTGACTCCATGATTGTGGGAGAGGCCCAGATTTTAGGTCAATTGAAAGAGGCCTATCGTCATGCCTCAGAGTATCTCTGTACAGGACCAATCCTGAATAAACTGCTGCATAAGTCTTTCTCAGTGGCCAAGCGGGTGCGCAGCGAGACCCAGATCGGCGCTTCCGCGGTCTCTATCAGCTATGCCGCGGTAGAGCTTGCCAAAAAGATCTTCGGCAATCTCGAGGACAAGAATGTCCTCCTGGTCGGGGCAGGCGAGATGGCAGAACTTGCCGCCGAACATCTGGTCAGCCAGGGTGTACGCAAGGTGGTGGTGGCCAACCGAACTTTAGCCAGGGCTATGGATCTGGCCAAACGATTCAATGGGACCGCCGTTTCTCTCGACGAACTCTTTTCTCAGCTTGAACAGGCGGATATCGTCATCAGCTCCACCGGGGCGCCCAACATTATCCTTCATAAAAATGATGTCAAACCAATCATGCGTGTCCGCCGCAATGAGCCGATCTTTTTTATCGATATTGCCGTTCCCCGTGATCTGGATCCGGAGCTGAACGATCTGGACAATGTCTACCTCTACGATATTGACGATCTGCAGAATGTGGTCGAGACAAACAAATCAGAACGTGACAAAGAGGCGGTCAAGGCCCGCCGGATTGTTGATGAAGAGACCCTGAAATTCCAGAACTGGCTGGATAGCCTGGCCATTGTCCCCACCATTGCCGCACTCAGAAAGAAAGCCGATGACATATGCCGGAGTGAGCTGGAACGGACCATGTGCCGCCTGCAGCACCTTAGCCCCAATGAGCAGAAGGCTATTGAAAAAATGGCCTTGGCCATCAGCTCAAAACTTCTGCATGACCCCGTCTCTTTTCTCAAAAATGAAAGCTGCAAGGAGCAGAATGAAATGAAGGTGGAGATAATCCGCACTGCCTTTGGTCTGGTGGATAAAAACTGATGTCCCGCCCACGCCAGGAAGTTCTGGAAGATGAATGGTTCATTGTCCGTCATTCAGGAGAAATCCCGGAGATTGCCCTCCACTCAGCTCTTTATTATCTTACGGATGATCCGGATGGCCCGCGCCTGCGATTAAGCGGTGAGGAAAGAGAGTATTTACAGGAAGCTGCCGCCACCCGCTACCATGAAATCATCATGCGCGATCTTTGCTATGAAAACCGGGACCTTACCCTTTATCGGGGCGTGCGGCGGGCTATCTGTAACTGGCACCGCTTTGTCGCCTTCTGTGAACGACAGGATAGGACTGATTACACCTCAACCGAACCGGACAAAGCTCGCCGCTCGCTTCATGGGCAGATACTGCGCCACCGCAGCGCCACCACAGAGGCCCTTCTTCATTTAGTACAGAAAAGCCGGCAGTCAGACGGCAAAACCAGCACGGACGCCGGTCGCTCTTCATCCATCCTTGGAGCAGATGGTACGGGGCCGTCCTTAGCCTGCAGTTTCAACTGTTCTTTTCATGAGTTCACCCTTTTTGCCCGTGAGCTCGGGATCACAGAAGAACAGCTGCCTCACGATATCCATCTCTTCTGTCGCGAACAAATTTAATGCATAATATATAGACCTTGATGCCAAAAGAAAATAAAAATATATTTGCAAAGGTTAATCAACAAGGCACTATAGCGAACAACAGGTCAGAAGTTATGGAAATAATAATACTTGCAAACAGTAGCAGTAGAGATGGACCATACACAGTAGCAATTTCGTTTACAGAGACAGGTCTATCCCTTTTCTGTAATTGCCCAGCAGGAGAATGGGGGAAGTACTGCAAACATAAAATGGCAGTACTATTAGGCGATGAAAAAATACTCTATGAAGATAAACAGATCGAAAATTTCAATAAAGCATCAAAATGGATCTCTGAATCATCCTATCCTCCTTTAGTAGCAAAACTTCGAGAATCCGAGAAGGAATTAGAAGCTGTCAAGAAAACCATCAAAAACATGAAAGAGGAAATTGCCTATTCAATGAAAGAAGGCCTGAAATAATGAAAACTAAAACGAGGCAAAGTAAACGTAGTCATGCGCTAATTGCTAATTTCGTTGATGGTTTCGCACTTGGCTGGGCAATGGCTATCCCAGAATCTTTCAAGGAAGCTCTCGATATTAAACTAACCCCAAGGATATTAGCTGGAAAAAAAGAAATGATATGGACTCAGGGTCCCATTTATAATTTCCATGAGGGAGATACTTTTTACGATACAAAACTGGCATATAAAGAATGGCGTGAAGCTCTAAAGCATTTCAAATTATGCGTACAGGTTCACTCTGTCTCTTCATCTGGATATGTAACTGATGAAACAAAGACAGATGGTTTAGTTGTCAAATATGGATCTCTAATATTCAAAGTTTATCGACCAAACGAAGAAAAAACAGCAGCGAAAGAATGTGAAGTGATTGAGTGTGTCCAAGATGACTTCGTAACCTTTCTACAAACAGGGATCATCCGTACAAATGAAAAGAAGCAGTTAAATTTATACGGGGAAAAGACCTAATATAATCATTATGACTCACAACAGAATATCAAGAGTACTACAAAGGAGAAGAACATGCCCTATGTGAACATCCGGGTGGCCGGCAAGTTGAGCAAAAGCCAGAAAGAAAATATCTGTAAGGGAGTAACTGAGGTTATTGCCAGGGAGGCGGCCAAGCCACCTGAGTCCATCCTTATCTTTATCGATGAAGTTGAGTATGAAAATATAGCCAAAGGCGGCACCCTGCTCCAGGCACCAAAATAAACACCAATGAATGTTGAAAAGAGAATCATGGAGTTGCGACGCCTTCTTGAGGAGCACTCTCATCGCTATTACGTTCTTGATGATCCGCTCATCTCAGACGGAGAGTATGACCAGATTCTCCATGAACTTTTGCGGCTTGAAAAAGAACATCCCGAGCTGATCACTCCAGATTCTCCCAGTCAACGGCCAGGGGGTGCCCCCCTTGACAAATTTGAGCAGGTGGTGCATCGCGTCCCCATGCTCAGTCTGAAAAATGCCTTCAGCGCAGACGACCTTATCAAATTTGAAAAAGACCTATTGCTTTTCCTGAAGCCCAATATCACGCTCGATGAACTCTCCTACATGGCAGAACCCAAGATTGACGGTCTGGCAGTGGAACTCATCTATGAACAGGGGAAATTATGGCAAGGTAGCACCCGGGGAGATGGAAATACGGGAGAAGATATTACATCCCAACTCAAAACGATCTCCTCCATTCCTCAGAGACTAAAAGATCATTCAACACCGCACCTGGAGGTACGAGGAGAGGTGTTTCTGGACCGCAATGCTTTTATAAAAATCAATCACGAGTTAATGCAACGGGAAAAACCCGTTTTTGCCAATCCGCGCAATGCCGCTGCTGGTTCTCTGCGCCAACTTGACCCTGCCATTACTGCCAAGCGATCATTAAAATTTCTGGCCTATGGCATTGCTGATCCCAGCCAGGCACCCTGCTCCAGCCAACAGGAGCTCCTTGCCTGGCTGAGAAGCCTGGGACTACCAGTCAGCGAACTCACCCAATTCTGTCCGTCAATCAATGCTGTCATCACCCGCTTTGAGCAGCTTGCAGCCCTGCGTCTTACTTTGGCTTATGAGATTGACGGCATGGCAGTCAAGGTGAATGCTTTTGATCTCCAGCAACGATTAGGCAATAAGACTATAGCGCCACGCTGGGCCATTGCCTGTAAATTCCCCCCACCCCAAGCAATAACAAAACTTAATACCGTTGAGTTCCAGGTAGGCCGCACCGGCGCAGTGACCCCGGTGGCGCTGCTCGAACCTGTGGTCGTGGGCGGTGTCACGGTGAGCAGGGCCACCCTCCACAACCGTGACGAGTTTGAACGGAAAGATCTGCGCATCGGCGATACCGTTCTGATACAAAGGGCTGGCGATGTTATCCCTGAGGTGGTAAAGGCCATTGTCGAAAAACGTGACGGGTGCGAACAACCCGTCGCAATGCCTACTCATTGTCCGGTTTGCAGTCATGCCTTGCTCAAGGCAGATGGTGAGGCCGTGACCCGCTGTATCAATGCCCACTGTCCGGCCCAACGTCTGCGCACCCTTATCCATTTCTGCTCCAAAGCAGGGCTCGACATTGAGGGCTTGGGGAAAAAAAGCATGGAACAGCTTTTCACCCTGCAACTGGTACGAGACATCCCTGACATTTTTGCCTTGACGCGACAGCAACTGGCAGGCTTAGAAGGCTGGGGAGACAAGTCGGCAGATAACGTCATTGCCGCAATTCAGGCGGCAAAAAAACCGCAGCTGGGGAAATTCCTGGCCGCGCTCGGCATTCGTTTTGTGGGTGAAGTAACAGCCTCCCTCCTGGAACAGACCTTTCTCTCACTCGATCATCTCATGAATATACCCATGGATGGATTACTGGAGGTTGAAGGGATCGGGGAACAGGCTGCACGCAGCATTTTCGATTATTTCAGCGACCCCGGTGTCCGTGAAATGTTCTCCCGCCTGCAACAGGCCGGAGTAGCGCCGGAGACAGGTCGACAATTATGGGCTGATCAACGTCTGAGCGGCCAGGTCTTCCTCTTTACCGGCACCCTGACCACCCTGTCGCGGACAGAGGCCAAAAAGCTGGTCAAAGACAATGGCGGCCAGATCGCCACCACAATCACTCAGAAGATGACCCACCTGGTTGCCGGTGAAAAAGCAGGATCAAAATTGACAAAAGCCAAAGAGCTCGGCAAGATTATCCTGACGGAGCATGAATTTCTACAGATGCTTCACCATTGATTGCTCCGGCACAGTCACAACCAATCACAACTCATCACAGCAAGAAAGCCCGCTCATTTAACAAAGGAAAAAGATGAAACAATTTTTACGATGGATGACGGGCCTTCTCTTTGCTCTGGCCGGGTCCATGTACATCCTGCTCTTAGCCCTGCCCCATCTGCTTGACCCCAATGATTACAAAACCGTCATAACCGATCTGGTTCGAGGAAAAACAGGAAGGGAACTGAGTATCCCTGGTGATATCCAGGTGCAGATCTCCCCCTGGCTGGATTTGACGTGCGTGCTCGGCGAAGTGAAGCTTGCCAATAGCGCACTTTTCCCCAACAGCAACTTTATCGAAAGTAAGCAGGCAAAGCTGGAACTGTCACTCTGGCCTTTGCTGCTCCAAAGACGATTACACATGGCAGGAATAGTACTGGAAGGTGCCACCCTGAATTTTCTTCGCAACAAAGAGGGGTTGAGTAATTGGCAGCCCTTGGCCATGCCGCCTGAACTCAGAGAAAAAGCCACAGAAGAACCAACGGCATCAGGCAGGAAACAAAAACAGCCGCTGCTGCAAAAATTACTCTGGGAGGTGACCGGACTTGATCTTGGCAAGATCCACCTGACTCAGACCAACGTGCGCTATGATAATCGACAGACAGGCAGGCTTATTGTCATCAAAGACTTGAAGCTTAAAACCGGGCGGCTCAGGGAAAAAGGACAATTCCCCTTTGAGGCTGCATTTAGCCTCAGCCATGACAATAAGATTGCCAAGAAAGCTGTAATTGTTCGTTCAGGCGACATAGCAATGCAGGGGAATGCTACCCTCTTTTTGGCCGACCCCCATCTTCTCCTCGAAGATTTACGGATAAAAGGGACAATCAAGGGTCAGTCTCTGCCAAAACGGGGGCTGAAGGTCGTTTTTTCAACCAACAGTGATATTCAGCTGCGGCAGGAAAAAGTTACAATAAAAGATTTTTCACTGAGACATGAAGATATCCGCCTGCAAGGCAGTGGCACCCTGGAGGATTTTTCATCCCCCAGCTTCAACATATCCCTCAAGGTCCCTGAGTGCTCGCCAAAATCTATCCTTAAACAACTGGATATAACTCTGCCGGACTTGCAAAATGGTGACGCACTCACTCATTTAAGCGCAGGGCTACAGGTCAAAGGCAACATGGATATGGCAGAGATCACGGATCTTACTGTCAAACTCGACGAAACAACGATCACGGGGGCTGTAACAGTAAAAGAAAGAATAAATCCTGCCTATGAGGCGATCATTCATATCAATGATATAGACCTTGATCGCTATGGCCGGAAAAAAGTTGAGGCACCTGAGGTGCTTACAGAAACAGGAGAACAACAGCTCGATGCTGCTCCCGGCACAGTAGAGGCAGAGGTCGGTCCTCCCATCATTCCAGTAAATCTACTCAAGGCCCTTCGTCTTCAACTCGATCTGCAAGCCGATTCCGTAAAAGTGAACGGAGCACAATTATCTCAGCTGCAGGTGAAGCTTGCGGCCAAAGATGGGCTTATCCAACTGGACCCGCTTACCGCCCATCTCTATGACGGCAGCATGAAGCTGAAGGCCAGAATGGATGTCACAGGTGATGTCCCCCGGATTCAGATCAAACAAACAATCAGCAAGGTCCAGCTTGGAGCCCTCCTCCTCGACACAAACAACAGAGACGATATGACAGGAACGACCCTCATCGAGAGCGATCTCACTTCCAGCGGCCTGAGCCGGGAGGATCTCCTCAAGCATCTCAATGGAACGATGCGATTTGAGGTCCTCGATGGTGCAATCAAGCCATTACCTCTCCTGCAGGTCATTCGAGCAAGTCGTGACCTGCACCGTGAAAAGACGACTGGTACAGCGACAAGCGATGAGGCCACAGAGTTTGTCCGTCTGAGCGGTACCGCTACCCTTGAAGATGGCATCCTCTATAATGACGATTTAGTCGCCACATCAGAGATGATGCACGTGACGGGTGGGGGTGAGATCGATCTTTCCCGCGGCGAGCTCGACCTTCTCCTCAAGGTCGAGCTCGCGCCTGCCCTTGTTCAGGACGAAGAGAGGGGTTTGACTGGACTTGGCAACACCCTTATCCCTTATACAATCACCGGCCCCTTCAGTGATCTGAAACAGGAGGCAGAGGTGAAGACGTCCGTAAAAGGTGAGACCGAAAAAATGCCCCTGCAGCCATCGCCACACCCAACGGACCAAAAAAAGAAGGGCACAAGCACTTCTCCCCCGCACAAGGAAAAAAGAGCAGTTGGAGACTGATTTCGCCGTCTGCAGATCTGAGAGCAAGGGATTCTATTTTGTCCTTGCCTCCGACGACAAGCTGTGAGAAGATTTTATCAAGGATGAATGTGGAGAAGGAACAAATCAATTAACCCCTTAAAGGAGAGCCATGAAAAGAATTACCGATATTAAACGGGTGATTACACCCATTGATTTCTCTGAAAATGCCCCCTTAATAGCCGAATCCGCAGCCTATGTGGCCGGCAGCTTCAAGGCCTCTCTGAGCCTGATCTTTGTTGTCCAGGATTTTGCCGATTACTCTGGTTTTTTTGTGCCGCAGATGAATGCCCCCGATCTGGTACAGGATTTATTTTCCAGCGCCCAGGAAAGGATGGATACATTTTGTCAGGACAACGAGGCTTCCTTTAAGGCCCTGGGAATAACAACACTCAACTCTCACGTCATGATGGGTGATGTGGCCGAACAGATCATTGCCTATGCCATCAAAGAGCAGGGCAATCTGATCGTCATGGGGACCCATGGCTATAAAGGGTTGGAGAAGATCATGTTCGGCAGTATTGCCGACAAGGTGGTCAAGGCCGCTCCCTGTCCGATAATGACAATTAATCCATACACCTCCAGTCTGGCAAAATAACAAAAGCAGCGACTTTTTTCCATTTCCAGATCACCCCTGCAACACGAAACATGGCACCACCTGATTGAAAAATGGAATCAACTGCTGACACCAGTCACCTACTCAGCTTTCTTCTGGCCGGAAAGTCGGTACGAGGGGTGATCCTTGATGGCACCATCCTGGTGCAGGAGATGCAGGACCGTCATGCACTGGCCAGTCTGGAAACGCTGATCCTTGGTCAGGCCCTGCAGGTGATTGTGCTCATGGCCTCGACACTGAAAAGTCATGACAAGATAGACTTGAGGATAGACTGCTCCGGACCGGTCAAAGGGCTTGTCGCCGAGGCCACTGCCACGGGAGAGGTGCGCGGCTATCTCAAGCAAGTTCCCGTTCCCCTGAAAGGCCCACTTGAGACCTTTGACGAAGCAGCCAAGCTCACCCCCTGCTGGGGGGACGGTTGTCTCACCATAAACCGTTATCTTGGAGAAGGGAGACAGCCCTTCAGCGGCACTATCACCTTGCAGTCCGGTAATATGGCCTCCGAGCTTGCTCGCTACTATCTCCTCTCCGAACAGATCCCGACCGCAATCCATCTCTCTCTTTCCTTTGACATCCATGGCAGGATAAACGGGGCGGGCGGCCTGCTGATTCAAGCCCTGCCTGGCGCCAGTGAGGAAATAATGACAGGCCTTGAACAGAGGACGAACGCCTTGCCCTCTCTGGGCAAGGCGCTGGCAGATGGTCAGGAGATCGCTCCATGGCTGAGCCGACACTTTTCTCCTTTCTCACCTGAGATCCTGGAAGAGCGCCCTGTCCATTTCCGTTGCCGCTGTAATGTCAAGCGCATGCGTCTCCTCTTCCTGCACCTGCCCCTGGCTGATATTATGGAGATGCGCGACAATGGCCCTTTCCCCATTAAGCTACACTGTCATTTCTGTAACGGACAGTATCTCTTTGAGCAAAAGAGCCTGGCAGAGATCTGCCTGGAAAAACAGTCCCTCACCTGAAAGAAGGTCTCAATCGTTGTGTTGATGGGGATGATCGCCATAGCGATGGATATGTTGATGGCTGTGGATATGGTCGTGCTCACAGCGATGGAGATGACCGTGCTCAAGGGTATAGAGATGTGACGTGGTGCGGGCAAGGAAATCCCAGTCATGGGAGATAATGATCTGCGCCTGTGGCAGCCCCTGAAGGATCTCAGTCAGTCGATCCCTGGTGGCCGGGTCCAGGTTATTGGTTGGTTCATCAAGCAGGAGCAGTCGCGGCTGCATGGAGAGGATCGTTGCAAGGGCCACCAGTTTTTTTTCTCCACCGGAAAGCCTGTGGGTGATCCGCTCTTCAAAACCGGCAAGGCCAAGCTCTTTCAGGGTGCCAACAGCGATGTCCTTTGCCTCTTCTGGAGAGCAGCCCAGATTAAGAGGACCAAAGGCCACGTCTTCAAGCACCGTTGGCGAAAAAAGCTGATCATCCGCGCTCTGAAAGAGAAACCCCACCTGCCTCCTCATGAGGCGAAAATCTTTTTCACAGCGCATCTCCTGCCCCTCGTAAAAGACCTGACCGCTCTCAGGCGGCAGCAGACCGACCATGATCTGAAAAAGGGTGGTCTTGCCGCTGCCATTGGGGCCGATAAGGCCGATCCGTTCATCCGAGACCTCAAGATCAAGGTTTTGCAGGACCGGAGCGCTGGTGAGGGCATAGCGGTAGCTGATATTGCAGAGTTGGATAAAGGGTTTTGTTACCATAGCAATGAGCTACCAAAAATAATGGGGGAAGGCAAGGGTTAAAGGGCAAGAGAAAGAAGGTTCAGCACAAGAGGCTGACAATAATAAAAGGCTCCAGGATCCATTGATACAAAGAGAGGGAGAGCTCTTCATCTATCTGGAAATGGTCGAATTCTACGAGACCGGTCAATGGGAAAACCTGGCCGCCCTGAGACAGGCGGCAGGAATTGCTGAGGGACGGCTGGCTGTTTTTTACCTTGAGGCCATCAGCTGGGTTGATAAATTTTTCTGAGCAGATTCCAGGAAGTATCTCTCCAGAGCCATCGCGGAAAGAGCAAGGATCAGGCTGGATACATCCTTGGATGTGGCCAGCCTGTAAAACTATGCTAACACGAGGAGGCCTGTTCAAGCGCCACTGCTACCGAGACCGAGGCGCCGACCATGGGGTTGTTGCCCATACCGATGAGCCCCATCATCTCCACATGGGCGGGGACAGAGGACGAACCGGCAAACTGGGCGTCCGAATGCATCCTCCCCATGGTGTCGGTCATGCCATAGGAGGCAGGGCCGGCTCCCATATTATCGGGATGCAGGGTCCGTCCGGTGCCGCCGCCGGAGGCCACCGAGAAATATTTCTTGCCCTGCTGGATGCACTCTTTCTTGTAGGTGCCTGCCACCGGATGCTGAAAACGGGTAGGATTGGTAGAGTTGCCGGTAATGGAGACATCCACACCCTCCAGATGGTTGATGGCCACCCCCTCACGCACATCGTCGGCGCCATAGCAACGCACCGCACCCCTTTCTCCCAGCGAATAGACCTTCTCCTTGACCACGGTCAGTTTACTGCTGGCGTAATCATAGACAGTCTCCACATGGGTAAAACCGTTGATCCTGGAGATGATCTGGGCCGCATCCTTGCCAAGACCGTTGAGAATAACCCGCAGCGGCTCCTTACGGACGCGGTTGGCAGATCTGGCGAGACCAATGGCCCCTTCCGCCGCAGCAAAAGACTCATGGCCGGCAATAAAGGCAAAACATCTGGTCTCTTCGCGCAAGAGCATGGAGGCCAGATTACCATGACCGATCCCCACCTGACGATGATCAGCCACCGATCCGGGGATACAGAATGCCTGCAGCCCCTCACCGAGAGTGGCGGCAATATCGACCGCCTTCTTCTCGCCTTTTTTGATGGCAATCGCCGCACCCAGGGTATAGGCCCAGCAGGCATTCTCAAAACAGATGGGCTGGATCTTTCTCACCAGCGCCGCCACATCCACTCCGTAAGCCTCACACACCTCTTTGGCCTCTTCCAGACTCTTCATCCCGTATTTTGCCAGGACAGGAGTGATCTGATCTATCCGCCGGTCATAACTTTCAAACAGTGCCATGATACTCCTCCTTATTCCTTTCGGGGATCAATTGTTTTGACCGCATGGTCGAAGCGTCCATAGGTGCCGGTGGCATCCGCCAGCGCCTGGCCAGGCTCCACACCCTTTTTAATCGCCTCCATCATCCGTCCAAGATGGACAAACTTGTAGCCGATGATCTCATCGTCGCCATCGAGTGCCAGCTCCAGGACATAGCCTTCGGTCACCTCAAGATAACGGGGGCCTTTGAGCCGGGTGCCATAGGTGGTGCCGCACACCGAACGCAGTCCCTTGCCCAGATCCTCCAGACCGGCGCCAATAGGCAGGCCGCCTTCTGAAAAAGCAGACTGACTGCGGCCATAGACGATCTGCAGAAAGAGTTCTCGCATGGCCGTGTTAATGGCATCACAAACCAGATCCGTATTGAGGGCCTCGAGAATGGTCTTGCCGGGCATGATTTCGGAGGCCATGGCCGCCGAATGGGTCATACCGGTACAGCCGATGGTCTCGATCAGGGCCTCTTCAATGATCCCGTCCTTGATATTCAGGGTCAGCTTGCAGGCGCCCTGATGCGGGGCGCACCAGCCGATCCCATGGGTGAGCCCTTTGATATCCTTGATCTCGCGGGCCTTGGTCCACCCGCCCTCCTGGGGGATGGGCGACGGCCCGTGACACGCACCCTGGGCTACAGGGCACATATTTTGTACTTCAGAAGAGTATTGCATACGTTGCTCCTATGAGGGGTTTATTAAGAATAACAACAAGATAAAATTTAAAATTATAAATTAAGAGACAAAACAAAGAAGCAGACCGAAAAATACGGCTTTCCTCTTCCTTGCCATTGTCTTCCTATCCTTTTTTTCCGGTGAGCAAAAAGACGGGATAGGCCCGTTCAATCCCGGCATCATTGGTTTTGATAATGGAATGGACCTCTGTAACCGACACCTGGGTCAGACCAAGACCCGTCAGGGTATTCACCAGATCTTCAGGATGAAAACCATGGTGCATGATCCCATCGGCCTCGGCATCATGGAAAGAGCCATCCTC
>JANZPQ010000266.1:0-8604 GCA_038040945.1 Desulfobulbaceae bacterium
GGCTTAGTTATTTCGTAACGGCTCCTAAAAAATAAGCCGCAGGATCCAAAAAACAAAAAGCCCCATACCTATGGAACCATAAAGCATCAGTCAGGGGATGCAGTCACTGCCATATTTCCTGCCTATAATCCAGAAGGTGGCCACACCAACCAGTCCTGAGCCGATCAAGATCAGCAGATCCTTCATCTTCTACCCTTAACCCCTGATGCGCACATCACTTTTTTTCCGCAGCCGGATTGACTTCGGCGTTACCTCAACCAGTTCATCGTCATTGATATAGGCGATACAATCTTCCAGAGTCAGAGCGCGAGGAGGGGTCAGGATTATCGCCTCGTCCGTACCTGAGGCCCGCATATTGGTAAGTTTTTTGCCCTTACCCGGATTAACCACCATATCTCCGCCACGAGAACTTTCGCCAATGATCTGTCCTGTGTACAAGGGCACACCAGGATGAATGAAGAGCGTACCCCGCTCCTGAAGACTGAACAGGGCGTAAGCCACGGCAGTACAGGGATCCTTGACCAGTAACACCCCGTTAAGCCGGTTTTTTATCTCCCCGGCATAGGGACCATACTCGGCAAAGACATAACTCATCATCCCCATGCCCTTGGTATCGGTCATGAACTCGGAACGGTAGCCCAGCAGCCCTCGGGTCGGGATCTTGAACACCATCCGCATCATCCCGGCATGACCAGTAGTCATCTCCTCCATCTGCCCCTTCAGTTTCCCCAGCTTTTCGATAACCGCCCCCTGATACTTTTCGTCCACATCAATGGTGAGCGACTCGAAAGGTTCCATGATTTTGCCATTTTCCTCTCTCATGATCACCTGCGGCCGGGTCACCTGCAGCTCATAGTCTTCACGGCGCATCTTCTCAATGAGGATGGAGAGATGGAGTTCACCACGACCGGATACCCGGTAGCCGACCGCATCAGTCAGCGGCTCATAATGAAGGGCCACCTCGGACAGGACCTCACGGCTAAGACGCTCTTCAATATGCCTGGAGGTCACAAATATTCCCTCTTTTCCGGCAAAGGGTGAATCATTGGGGATAAAATTCATGGAGATGGTGGGTGGATCAATGGCGACCAGGGGCAGAGGCATTGGATTGTCCGGATCGGTAAAGGTGACTCCCACGGTCACATCTTCCATGCCGGCAACGGCCACAATTTCGCCGACACTGGCGCTGTCGATGGGCACCTTGCCATCCGATTCAAAGCGATAGATCTTGGAGATCCGCACCGGCTTGATGGAGCCATCACGACGAGCCACAGCCAGGGGCTGATTAATGGCGATAGTACCATTAACCACCTTGCCGATACCCAAACGTCCAAGATACTGGGAATAATCAATGGTGCTTATCTGCAACTGCAGGGGAGCGTCCGGCGACCCTGTCGGAGCCGGGATATGCTCGGTGATCATCTTGGAGATGATCTGCATCCCCATGCCGTCCTCGTTTGAGTCCTCAGGATCGGCCATGGCATACCCTTCCTTGGCTGAGGCATAGACAACGGGGAAATCAAGGACATCGTCCGGGGCGTTAAGTTTGACAAAAAGGTCAAAGACCTGATCGAGAACCCAGGGACAGCGCGCTGCCGGTTTATCTATCTTGTTGATAACCACAATAACCGGGAGATTATTCTCCAGGGCCTTTTTCAGAACAAAATAGGTCTGGGGCATGGGTCCTTCCTGGGCATCAACCAGGAGCAGCGCCCCGTCAGCCATGCGCAGAACCCGCTCCACCTGGCCGCCGAAATCGGCATGGCCCGGGGTATCAATGATATTAATGGAAAAGTCTTCGTACCGATATGAGCCATTCTTGGCAGTAATGGTAATGCCTCGTTCACGCTCCAGATCCCCGGAATCCATGAGCCGTTCAGCCACGTCCTGATTATCACGGAACATCCCGGAATATTTGAACAGCTGATCAACCAGCGAGGTCTTGCCATGGTCGACGTGGGCGATAATGGCTACATTACGAATTTTTTCCTGTTTCATTTCTTCTTCCCTGATCCTTGGATCAAAATAAAAAAAGCACCCGTAAAAAGACGAGTGCTTACCGATTATGACTCATGCAAACGCAATCAATGATGGATTTACAAGAACACAAACACACCTGACATCAACTTCTATTCAACCAATACTCTTTACAAGACAGAGAGATACGGAACATGCGGCAGCAACCATTCATGCTTGATGTTCCTCACCAAGCAACGCGCCTCTATCTATCACAACTCACAAAAATCTTTCTTTATACCAGAGAAGATGGCTAATTACAAGGAAAGAGCCGAAAGAGCGAAAAAATAATTTTTCATCACCCCTTATAATGCGTCCAGCACCTTCTTTCTACTCTCCGCTGAACGGCGCAACACGGATACCAATTCATCCACATAATCGAAGACCCGGGCATGTTTCCCGGCAGCAGGCCGCATGATACGGCCAAGGACCTGCAGGAGGCGGCCTTCAAAGGTAATGGGCGTGGTCAGAAAGAGGGTGCTGAGGCCGGCACAGTCAAAGCCTTCACCAATGAGCTGCAGGGTGGCCACCAGAATCCGCAGCTCTCCATCCTGGACCTTTCTCACAATCTGGACCCTCTTTTCAGGCGGGGTCTGGCCGGTGAGCAGGGCCACGCTCTGTCCACGCTGGACAAGCTGATCGGCAAAGACCTCACAATGACTGACCCGGTCAGAGACCACCAGCAGGACACCAGCGGCTTCACGGCCTGCCGCCTCGATGACATCCTCGACAATCTGGAGATTTCTACCTTGATGGGAGGTAAGGGCGGTGATAAGGGCCTGATAATCACCGCGATAAGGGTGGGTAAATGTGGTCTTGCGCCGGACAAGTTCGGGTTTGACAATGGCGCCTATGGCCTGCAACTCGGCCTGATCGACCTGATGAACCCGGTCTCCCATAAAAATAGAGATCAGACGGGTTGTCCCCTCATCACTCCTGAAGGCAGTGGCGGAAAGGCCCAGGAGATACTGACAGTCAAAACGGCTGACCACGTCAGTAAACAGGGCTGCCGGTACCCGGTGACACTCATCGACCACAAGATGACCGAACAAGGGCACCAGCTGATCCACCCTTTTACGGGCACTGTTGACGATGGCCACGGTGAGCGGCTGAATATCCAGCAGCCCATCGCCAATAAGACCGACACTCCGGCCGAGGAACTCCGAAGCCCGCTGCTGCCACTGGTAGAGCAGCTCTTTGGTATGAACAAGAATCAGGGTTGGCTGCCTGCGGGCGGCAATGACGGCCAGGGCCATAACCGTCTTGCCACTGCCGGTACCGGCCTCAAGCACACCGAAGGAACGCTTTGACACATCGGCCACGGCAAGCTGCTGGTACGGACGCAGTGAGCCATGAAAAGGAAAATCCACCTCTGCCAGAAGCCGGCGTTGCTCAACTATCCGAGGCGACTCCTGCATATACTCGCGACAGAGCAGAATTGCCTGATTGGCAAAGCCACGGGGAAAAGAAAGACCGGTGGGGACTGGCTCATAATATTTCAGGGTTGACTGCAGCTTCTTTCCCACCCAGCGACCATATCGTTTTGCCGAGGTATATTTGGGATTATCAATGGTCAGCCGTTCTTTAATAGCCTTCTCAAGGGGAAGAGAGATTCCTTCAAACAGGCAGTTGGATGACACCGTCAAGGTAGGCATAGAAAACCTTAATGAGAAAAGCCGGGATCAAATCCAGGAATTGACGTCCGGCTCAAAAAAGAGTAAAAAATGAGGGTGATTTACTCCATCCCTTACGAAACCGGCAACAAAGACGGGAAACCGTCACCCTCGCCAGACTCATTCAACAAACTGTCCATTGACCGTGCCTAACACCCTCGTCCATATCGGCACCCAAGGGCCGCTGAACAGTCTTCTTTGTAAAGGGACAAGCCCCCACTGGATGCTGCTTGGCTGCATTACCCCTGACATTCCCTGGATCCTGCAGCGAATACTGACCGCTATCCCAGGCATTGATCCCTACACCCTGCGACTCTACAGCATGAACCAAGCCAGTCTTTTCTTCTGCCTCTTCATAGCTGCGGCACTCGCCCTTGTCACCCGAAGGCCTCTGCTCATATTCCTGTTGCTCAGTCTGAACTGCCTTCTCCATCTCCTGCTCGACGCCACTCAAATCAAGTGGGCAAACGGGGTCCATCTTCTGGTTCCGTTTTCATGGTCCATGCTCCGCTTTGACTGGTTCTGGCCCGAACATATTTCCTACCAGACGGCCACAATAGTCGGCTTGATTTTCCTGGCATTCAACTGGAAGAAAATAGCAGCCACAGAGTTGGAGCTCACCCGACCGACGGCAGCAAAAGTACCCATCATATTCTTCCTCCTGCTCTTTTACGGTGGAGGCCCTTTTCTTTTCTTCAAACAGGCACTTGCAGCAGACAATCATTTCTGCCACACCCTGATGAGTCAAAGCGATCGAACAAGCAAGAACATAGAACTTGACCGCGTCTATTTTTCCAGTGAAAGCAAGAGCATCAAACTATTCAGAGGAGAGATATTCACCCTGCACGGTCCGCTTCCTGATGCAAACAGCCTCATCTCGGTTCAAGGACATTTTATCGATCCCAACACTATTCAAGTAACTGAGTTTCACCAGCATCACCAGTATCGGACAATAACCTCATCCCTTGGGCTCCTGCTGATTGCAACCTTATGGGTTCACTCCCTGATACTTAGGAAGCGAGTAAAAAAACCTCTACCTTCCTGACATTTCGATCTTTCGCTTAACTTTCGTCATGCAGAAAACAACGCTACTGTGTTACAATGAAAAAAACGTTTTGAGACCAAAAGTCAGTAGCCTCAACAAGGAGCCTTACCATGATTCGATCTGTTGCCTGCATCCTGCTTCTTCTCACTTTTCTGCTGCCGGATCAACTCTCTGCCGACGGCAAGATGATTACCCTCACCATCCCGGACAGTGTCTTGAGTCAGACCCTGGATAAATCCCTGCCGATTTCCGTCGAGACCTCATCCAGTACCTTGAGCGGGGCCATAACCATTGTCAAGATCAGCAACCTCCAGATACATGAACAAGGGATTTCCTGCCGAATTGCCCTGCAAGGGGATGACATGCACCTCAATACTGAGATTGGCGGCCACACGATCAAACTCAAGGTCGGATCGCTCCAGCTGAATCTCCAATGCAACGCCGTCCTGCGCTTTGACCCGACCAGACAGACGCTCTACGTCAAACCGATTATCAGCGAGCTGAAGGCCTCCTCCAGCGCCGCCCAGGGCGACATTGACGCCCTGCTCCTTGCCTTCCTCAACAACCGGGAATTTCCGGTAAAACTGCAGCAATTGGAGCCCCTGATTGCCGAAACCAGCGGCAAGACGATCAATATCCGTATGAACATTGCGGCTATCCATACCCGACAGGGAGCCTTGCAGTTTGACATCCTTCCCCTGGTCCAGACCACAAACCATATCGCAACAAAGAAATAACCCATTGCCACACCACAACAGGGACACTTACCCGGCCGCGGGATGGAACGAGAAGCTCTCCTCTCCATTACCCCCTGATTGCCCGGCAGGACAGCGGCAGGAAAGTGTCAGGATGTTCCCCCATCCATGAGACAGAGGGGAATCTCCTATACCTGCTCACCCTTCCCATAATAGTGGACAATCGCATTCACCATATCAGCAATAGTAAAGGTTTCAGGTTGCACTTCAACTCTCAGACCGCTATCGGTTATGGTCTTGGCAGTGACAGGCCCGATGGCGGCAAGCTTAACCCCCTTCAGCAGCCCTTGTAACTCTTCCTGACTGGCGGCATCAATAATGGTCAGGAAATGAGTGACCGTAGAAGAGCTGGTAAAGGTGATCATATCAATTTTTCCGCCTTCCAGCTCGGCCCGCAACTCCTCTTTACACCCTTGAGGCGGAACATTCTGATAGACAGGGGCCACCGTTACCTGAGCACCTGCCCCACGCAAGGTCTCGGGCAGAAATTCACGGGCCTTGAGCGCTCGCGGAATGAGGACATTACGTCCCTCAACCCCGAAATCAAGCAGGCTCTCCGCCATCCCTTCAGCCGTATAGATGGCAGGAATCAGATCCGCGACAATGCCATAGCGCAGCAAAAAGTCGGCAGTCGCCCTCCCCACAGCCGCCACATGCGGCCCTTTCAGATTTCTGGCATCCAGCCCTTTGACATACAAGCGCTCAAAAAAGTATTGTACGGCATTGATGGATGAAAAGAGAACCCAGTGATACTCATTCAGTCGCTCCAACTCTTCATCGAGAACCACATACGATTCGAGAGGCTCCACCTGAATGGTTGAATATTCCAGACACTCAGCCCCATACCCCTCAAGGGCAGTCACCAGCTCCGATGCCTGCTCCCGTGTTCTGGTCACCACGATCCGTTTGCCGAACAGAGGCCTCTTCTCAAACCAGTCAAGGGTATCACGCAGGGCCACAACCTCGCCCACTATAATCAGGGCCGGGGGTTTGATCGCCTCTTCCTCCACCCGACTGACAATGGTCTCCAGGGTGGCCACCACCGTATGCTGCTCCGGTGTTGAGGCCCAGCGCACAACAGCTACCGGGGTCTTGGGATCGCGGCCATAGCGGGTCAGATTCTCGACGATAGTGGACAGATTCTTGATCCCCATATAGATGACCAGGGTTCCGGCGCCCGTGGCCAGCTTGGACCAGTCGACATTGGAATTCTCCTTCCCCGGTTCTTCATGGCCGGTGATGAAGGACACTGAGGCGGTATAGCCCCGATGGGTAATGGGAATCCCGGCATAGGTGGCGGCCGCCGTGGCCGAGGTCACCCCGGGCACAACCTCAAAGGGGACACCGGCCTTGACCAGCTCCTCTGCCTCTTCACCGCCGCGGCCAAAGATAAAAGGATCGCCACCCTTAAGCCGCACCACGGTCTTGCCGGCAAGAGCCCAGTCAACCAGCATCCGGTTGATCTCTTCCTGGGTATGGGTATGCTTGGTTCCGCCCTTTTTCCCGGCATAGATCAGCGTGGCATCCTTTGGTACATACTTCAGCAATTTGGGACTTGCCAGGTAATCATAGACAAGCACCTCGGCCCGCTCAAGCAGATACTTGCCACGCAGGGTGATAAGGCCGGGATCACCGGGGCCGGCGCCTACCAGATAGACCTTTCCAGGTTTTATGCTCTTTGTTTGTTGTTCCATAATAGATATAAGAATATGTTTAAATGATATTTTCCAGTTCATCGAGCAGGCAGGCTACCAGCAGAGGAATCATCAGTTCATGATGTCCGGTCACATGGTACCCTCTCCCGCCTTTCGCCGTCGGCCTGTTCACCACATTGGTCAGAGACCGGTACTGTTTCATGAAGTCAAAATTTGCCGTGGTAAAATCATCTACCTGATGCCCCAGATTTCTGACCACAGTCAAGGCCTTTAAAAACACCTCCGGAAGAAGAACAGCCGAACCGACATTGAGGTAGGCGCCGCCCTGCAGATTCGCCACCTGAGCACAGAAGATCCGGAAGTCAAGGTGAGAGGTGGCGCCAATCGCCTCCCCTGAGGCCGAAGGATGGATATGAATAATATCCGTGCCCATTGCCACATGCACCGTGACCGGAATCCCCAGACGGGAAGCGGTGGCCAGCAGACTCTTGTCGTTGTAAGGGAATTTCCCGGCAACAAGGGCGGCACCGACGGCCGCACCCATTCCCATCCCGTCTCTTGCGCCCTGGTTAATGGCGCCATTGAGGATTTCACCAGTCTCGCGGGCGGCGCCAAAGGCCCCGTCACCCAGGACATTGCCCACCTCCTCGGAGGTGAAACCGGCCATGGCGATCTCGGCATCATGAATAATGCAGGCCCCGTTCATGGCAATTCCGCTGATGATCTTCCGCTCCATCAGGTCAATCAGCAGAGGATTCAACCCCACCTTGATGACATGGGCCCCCATTCCCAGCAGCAGTTGATGGCCGCCACGATGGACGGCCGCCAGACGACGCACCAGTTCAGGAAAATCACGGCCCAGCAATTGATCGGGTAAAGAATCGAGAAGGGCCCGCACTGTACTGCCGGCCGGAACGGGACGGGCAAAGTTCGCGACGGTCACCTTGGATGGCCGTCCATGCAGGGAATAGGTGCGCAGTTCGCTGAAGTCCAGCGGCTCAACCATCTTTTTGGGCCTCGTCACCAAAGATATCCCTTTCAACCAGTTCACAGAGCAGATGTTCCGCCCAGAGATGGGCCTCCTGAATATGCGGAGTCTTGTCAGAGGGCACATTGAGGAGAAAATCAGCAGCCCGGCCAACAGCCCCGCCATCCCCTGCCAGGCCGCCGGTGAGCGCCGCCGTCACCATACCCATCTCCCTTGCGACCTCCATGGCCTTGAGCACATTGACCGAGCCGCCGCTGGTCGAGATCCCCAGGGCCAGGTCCTCAGGTTTCCCCAAGGCCTGCACCTGCTTGACGAAGATCTCGTCAAAGGAAAAATCATTGCCGATGGAGGTGAGCACCGAGCTATCGGTAGTGAGGGCCAGGGCCGCCATGGGCCGACGATTAATAAGAAAGCGATTAACAAATTCGGCCGCCATATGCTGGGCGTCGGCGGCACTGCCGCCATTGCCGAA
>JANZPQ010000267.1:0-3570 GCA_038040945.1 Desulfobulbaceae bacterium
AGCCAAACTGTGCGGTCGTTGTCGCCACCATCCGTGCATTGAAATGTCACGGCGGCGCTCCCATTCCAGTCCCTGGCAAGCCTATGCCGCTTGAGTATGCGAAAGAAAATGTGGGTTGGGTTGAAGAGGGTTGTAAAAACCTGCTCCATCATATTGAAACCGTCAAGAAGGCCGGGATTAATCCTGTTGTCTGTATCAATGCCTTTTATACGGATACGGACAATGAGATTAAGGCCGTTCGCCGTATCTGTGAGGCCGCTGGCGCACGGGTTGCCCTGTCCCGTCATTGGGAGCATGGTGGTGAAGGCGCCCTGGAGTTTGCTGATGCGGTGGTCGATGCCTGTGAAGAGCCTCATGACTTCAAGTTCCTCTACGATCTCTCTGATCCATTGGACAAACGCATTGAACTCATTGCCAAAGAGGTGTATGGCGCCGATGGCGTTTCCTATACCCCAGAGGCCCAGGTTAAATTGAAACGTCTGGCCGATGATCCAGACATGAAGGAGATGGGAACCTGCATGGTCAAGACCCATCTTTCTCACTCTCATGATCCAAAACTGAAGGGCGTGCCCAAGGGCTGGATCCTGCCTATCCGCGATATCCTTACCTATAAGGGCGCCGGCTTTGTCGTCCCTGTTGCCGGTGCAATCAGTCTGATGCCTGGAACGGCTTCGGATCCGGCCTATCGGCGAATAGATGTTGATGTGGAGACCGGCAAGGTTAAAGGTGTATTTTAACACCAATTACGAATATGGAATTACGAATTACGAATGATTAAGGCATTTTCTTTTAATTCGTAATTCGTAATTCGTAATTTGTAATTTGTATTGGCAGTAATAGCGGGTTAAAAAGATTTTCTTTTTAACCCGTTTGTTTTTTTGGAAAAAAGATGTATCTTCTGACAACTGATAACCTTTACGCAGGAACGCGGCTTCAGTTCAGGAAGCTTTAAATCTTTATGGTATAGAATCTAATGGCTGTTGTAGCTGATAATAAAATGTCGCTCAAGAAATCTGGTCTTCGAGGAACAGTCAAAGATCAGTCCGGGGCTGGTAAGTATAAGATTGGTGAGCTCCTGAGCAAGGCTGGTTACATTACGCCTAGTCAACTGGAGACCGCCAAACAGCAGCAGAAGAGGAATGGTGGGCGTCTTGGTACTATCCTGATTCAGCTGGAATATATTGATAAGGATACTGTCAGCACCTTTCTGAGCCGCCAGCATAATATTACCTCTGTTGACATTAGTAAGGAGTCGCCCGGGAAGGATGCCCTGAAGTTGCTGCCTTATGAGACGGCCAAGAAGTTTATGGCGTTTCCATTACGTGTGACCGGTAATACGTTGCAGGTTTCCATGGCGGATCCGATGGATACCGAGGCGGTAGCGAAGCTGCAGGGGCTTATCGGCAGGGAATTGTCAGTCTGTGTCTCTACGGAAGATGATATAATTGGGGCCTATCAGAAATATTATGGTATTGATGCCGCCGAGGTGTTGGCCCTGCGCAGCGGCCAGGGGGAGAAGGTGGAAGAGGAGATGTCTGTCGCCGAGATTGATGACTTTGGCTCCATTGTGGCTGAGGCGGCGGATGATTTTGAGATAGAGACAGTAGATGAAAAAGAAGGGAAAGAGCAGTTTGCGGCATCGGATGCCCCCATTATTAAGCTGGTGAATGGAATTCTGGTCAAGGCTGTGCAGGATGGCGCCTCTGATATTCATCTGGAACCGTATGAAAAAAACATGCAGGTTCGCTATCGGAAGGATGGCTCTCTTTTCAAGTCGATGAATCTTCCGTTGACGATCAAGAATGCCCTGGTAGCCCGGGTAAAAATTCTGGCAAATCTGAATATTACCGAGCGTCGTATCCCTCAGGATGGTCGTATCAAGATGCGGCTGGGACATAATCGCTCCGTCGATTTTCGTGTTTCAACCCTGCCCACCCTCTTTGGCGAATCGGTTGTTCTCCGTATCCTTGATAAAAGCTCCCTCAATGTTGACTTGACTAAATTGGGCTTTGAGGTTGAGACCTTTGAGATGTTGAAACGGTGTCTGAACCGGCCCCAGGGCCTTCTGCTCGTTACCGGCCCAACAGGATCCGGTAAAACAGTTACCCTTTATTCAGCGCTCAACTCTCTAAACAGTGAGGATATCAAGATTCTTACTGCTGAAGATCCTGTGGAGTTCAACTTCAAAGGAATCAATCAGGTGCATGTGAATCCGGATGTCGGTATGACCTTTGCCGCAGCGCTGAAGGCCTTCCTCCGTCAGGATCCTGATATTATCATGGTGGGTGAGATCCGTGATCTGGAAACGGCGGAGATTGCGATCAAGGCTGCCATGACCGGACATCTTGTCTTTTCAACCCTGCATACCAATGACAGTGCAGCAACGATTGCCCGTCTGGTAAATATCGGTATTCCTGCCTTTATGCTGGCCTCGTCCGTCACCATGGTTCTTTCCCAGCGTCTGGGGAGAAAGTTATGTCAGAAGTGTAAGACGCCTGTGATGCACGATCCACACGAACTGGTGCAGATGGGATTTCATGAAGATGAAGTTGATACCTTGGTTACTTATGGCGCTGTAGGATGTTCTGCCTGCAATGGCGTCGGCTATAAAGGGCGAGTTGGTTTTTTTGAGCTGTTGGAGGTGACCGCTGAGGTAGCCACTGCCATTAGTGCAGAGGTTCCTGAGGATACCCTGCGCAAGGTGGCGATTCAGTCAGGGATGGTGCCCTTGCGCCAGGCCGCCCTGCAAAAGGTTCGTGATGGTGTGACCAGTGTTGAAGAAGTCCTGCGGCGCACGGTGGCCCACGAGGAGAGCCTCCCTGCCTATCTGGTGAATCCCGATGTGGAGAACTATGAAGATGGCGATATGATTATCCGGGAAGGGAACCGGGATATCGATTTTTTTAAATTGATTCGTGGGGCGTTGACAGTCATCAAGGGTGGAAAGAAGATTGCCGAATTGACCGAGCCGGGTGAATATTTCGGGGAGATGGCGGCCATCTCAGGTGAGCAGCGTACAGCATCAATAATCTCTCTGGGGCGCTCGTCGGTGAAACGGTTTCCCGGTGATAAGCTCGAAGAGGTGATAAGGAAATATCCAGAGGTCTCCGAACATCTCTTTAAAACCATGGTCTCCCGATTGCAGAAGTCAAACCAGATTATTGTCAAACTTGCAGGGGGTAGCACGGGAGCGCGATCACCCCAACCACCTTCGCGTTAACTATGAGCCGGATTACTGTTTATATTATTGCCTATAATGAGGCCGAGAAGATTCAGGCCGCTGTGCATTCGGTCCTCTGGGCTGATGAGATTGTTGTAGTTGATTCCTGTTCAACTGATGATACGGTGCAAATTGCCGAATCCCTTGGGGCCCGGGTTGTTCAGGTTGAATTCAAGGGGTTTGGTGACCTGCGGAACCAGGCGATTGCAGCCTGCTCTCATGAGTGGATATTCAGTCTTGATTCTGATGAACGGTGTACGCCGGAGGCCAGGGATGAAATTCTGGAAATTGTTCATGCCGGTCAGGGTGTAGGTGCGAGCACTGATGCCTATTATGTGCCGCGCAGGAAT
>JANZPQ010000268.1:0-9506 GCA_038040945.1 Desulfobulbaceae bacterium
TCTCAGTTGTCAACTTTCAGTGGTTTGCTGGAGTCCCTTCCTTTAAAGGTTTATTTTATCATGTCGCGCCTTGTCTCCTCTCTCCTTGCTTTATTGTCTTTGTCTGGCGTCTTGTGTTGCCTGACGTCACCATTGCTTGCCGCGCATGGGATCTCAATCGATGGCAAATTGAAATACCCGCTAAATTTTCAGCACTTTGACTATGCCTCGGCCCAGGCAGTCAAGGGCGGCCAGCTTGTGCTGCACGATCTGGGCAGTTTTGACAAGATGAATCCTTTTACCCTGAAAGGCACGCCGCCCATGGGGCTGGAGAGCTTTGTCTTTGAGCCGCTGGCCGTTGCCAGCCTCGATGAGCCCTTTGCCGAATATGGTCTGATTGCCAAAGATATTGAGGTGGCCAAGGATAAATTATCGGTTGTCTTTACCTTGAATGAAGCGGCCCGCTTTTCAGACAACAGTCCCATAACCCCCGAGGATGTGAAGTTTTCTCTCGACACCCTGAAGAGCGATCTGGCCCATCCTTCGTATGCCTATTATTATCAGGATATTGTGAAAGCAGAGATCCTGGATAAGCGCCGGATCCGTTTTGTCTTTGCCAAGCCCAACAGGGAGTTGCACATGATCGCGGCCCAGATCCCTGTCATGTCGGCAAAATTTTACCAGAAACATGGTTTTGAACAGAAGAATGGCGGGTCGGCCCTTCTGCCACCCGTTGGTTCAGGGCCCTATGTGGTGGCATCAGTCAAACAGGGAAAATCGATCACCTATAAACGAAATCCGAACTACTGGGCGATAAATCATCCGGTCAGAAAAGGTCTCTTTAATTTTGACACCATCACCATCAACTATTATAAGGATCAGATCGTCTCGGTTGAGGCCTTCAAGGCAGGCGAGTTTGATTTTATGGCGGTGAATATCGCCAAACAGTGGGCGCGGGACATGGATGGGGGCCGTTTTCGTGATGGCACTCTGATTAAAAAGGTCTTTCCTCATAAGAATAACGCAGGGATGCAGGGCTTTTTGATGAACACCCGGCGGCCTCTCTTTAAAGATCCCAGGGTGCGTGAGGCAATGGGCCTGGCCCTCGATTTTGAGTGGACCAACAAGGCCATCTTTTTTAATCAGTATAGCAGGACCACTTCCTTTTTCAGTAATTCTCCTCTGGCTGCCACTGGTCTGCCGGTCGGCCTGGAGCTGGAATATCTGGAGCCGTATCGCCCGCAACTGCCTGCGGATGTGTTTCAGAAACCGCTGGCCCCTCCAGTAACCACGGAAAAAGAGGGGGCGCGCGCAAACCTGCGTAAAGCGGCCGCGCTGCTGGCTGAGGCCGGCTGGACGATTCAGGATGGTGTCCTGAAAGATAAGGCGGGGAAACCCTTTGCCTTTGAGATCCTTCTGGTCTCCCCCTCGTTTGAACGGGTAATGGCCCCCTATGTCAATAATCTGAAAAAAATAGGCGTTCAGGCGGAGTATCGGACCATTGACCCGGCGCTCTATGTCGAGCGCGAACAGAAGTTCGATTTTGATATGATTGTTCACGTCTATGGTCAGTCGGTATCACCTGGCAATGAACAGCGAAATTTCTGGCATTCAGCATCCGCGGATATCCCGGGCTCAAAGAATCTGGCAGGGATCAAGAACCCGGCGGTGGATGCCATGGTAGACAAGATTATCTATGCCCGGACTCAGGAAGAATTGACTGCTGCCTGCAAGGCCCTGGATCGTATCCTCTGGTATGGCTATTATCTGGTGCCGAACTGGTTTATGGATGGCCATCGGCTGGCCCATCGTGATATTTTTAATGAGCCGGAGACCTTGCCCTTGTACTATGATTATCTTCAATTATTGATGAGCTGGTGGCGAAAGATGGAGCCCAGTCGCGCTCAACCATGACGCCCATGAAGACAATGCTGCTGAAAACCCTTGACGATACCCTGGCCTTTGGCCGTCTTCTAGGACAATCCGCCCGGCCCGGGGATATTATCTGCCTTGACGGTGATCTGGGCGCTGGCAAGACCACCCTGACCCAGGCCATTGCCCAGGGGCTGGATGTGCCGGCAAACGACTATGTAACCAGCCCCAGCTTTGCCATTCTCCATGAGTATCAAGGCCGACTGCCGCTCTATCATATGGACTTTTACCGGCTGACAGACGCCGCTGATATAGAGGACATGGGACTGGACGAATATTTTTTTCTTTCCGGTCTCACTGTGCTAGAGTGGAGTGAGCGAGCAGGGGATCTTGTCCCGGCAAGCCGGCTGAAGATAACCTTGACCACCTTGCCGGATGACTCCAGGCTGTTGAGCTGTGATCCTGGAGTCGGCTCCTGGCAGGATAGGTGGCAGGATCTTGGCCTGACCGGCTGAAAAGAAGTGGGTGCTTTACCCTTATCTTCATCTTATTCAATTGTATGAGCTTGGAGAGTGGGATGAACTGGATAGGGTGATGGAGGAACTGAATTTTGACAAGCATAAAATTATGGGTTTTTATCTGGACGCGGTGTATTGGGCGGGAAATTTATCTGATTGTAGAGTTCTGTTTCGCAGGCTTGCTCGCGAAACAAGGCTGGCAATGAAGCCCATGGTCTCTATGGTTACACCAGGCCATGTAGCAAAATGAATAGTTACACATTGTATCACCAATCAAAATAAGGAGTTGCAAAGAAGTATGGAAAAAAAATCTATTCGTCTTCACGATTGTCTGAAGACCTATACCATCGATCAGGACAAGGCCATTCAGCCTGAAGATACCGTTGCCCGCTTTAAGGAAAGATTGCAGCATCTTGATATCCAGATCCTGAAAGAGGTGAAGCGAATCGATAACGGCAGGCTGGATATCCCGGTTTATTTCAGTGTCTGCGGAGAAGATGCCCATGCCCTGACAGGTACAAAAAAACAGATGGGTAAGGGCGCCTCGCCCATACAGGCCGAGGCCTCGGCCTGTATGGAACTTGCGGAGCGGTTTTCGTTTTTTGCCTTCAAAAATAATGAAGATAATTTTATAACCGGTGATTATCAGCAGATGCGGGAGGCTGGCTATCCGGTGCTGGACCCGTCCCGTCTGCTCCAGTCGGTGCATGACAGCCGTCATGAAGTGGAATTTCTGGAGGAGCTGCTCCAGGATATTCCCATGCAGTGGACCTGGGCCACCAGCCTGACCACTGGCCTTGATACCCTGATTCCCTTTTCCTGGTTCTTTGCCATCAATGAGTTTAATGGCCCTTCCGCCGGCAATACCTATGAAGAAGCGGCGCTCCAGGGGATCTCCGAGGTGGTGGAACGCCATGTCTGCTCCCTGGTCAACCATGCAAAGATAGCGACCCCGACTATCGATCCGGCCTCGGTCAAGGATCCTGTTGCCAGGGAGCTGCTTGATAAATTTGCCGCAAACAACATAGAACTCTATCTCAATGATTTCAGTCTTGATACCGGGATCAGCACCGTTGCGGCGCTGGCCATTGACAGGAGCACCTTTCCTGAGAGCAGTGAAATTGTCTTTACCGCCGGCACCACCCCTGATCCAGAAAAGGCCTTGATCCGGGCCATAACCGAGGTGGCGCAACTGGCGGGAGATTTTAACAGTGGTTCCAATTATGTGGCCTCAGGGTTGCCCAAACCCCTGTCTATGGATGAGGTGCGTTATCTGACTGATTCCGGGCTCAGTACCACCATCGGTCAGATGGCCTCTCTTGCCGATCATAATATCAAGATAGAGGTGGAGAACTGTGTCGCCGCGCTCGCCAAACGCGATATGGAGGTCTTCATGCTGGATACGACTCATCCGCGATTGCAGATTCCAGCCATTTACACCATTATCCCCGGCGCCCATTTCCGTGAACGCTCCATGATCCAGGATGTGGGTCTCTTTGCCGCCAAGCTTCTGGTAGAGTTGGTTGATGATCCCGGCCACCTTGAACGGAAACTGGCACAGATGGAACAGGTGATCCCGGACGCCTATTACCTTGCTTTTTATCGAGGACGTAATCTCTATAATCTTGGCCAGCCTGAATCTGCAATTGTTGCCTTTGACCGGGCCCTGGCTTTATTCCCAGAACAGGAGGACCTGCCCTATATCTATTCCTACAAGGGGCATTGCCTGAAAGATATGGGCCTCTATGATGAGGCCATAAAGACTCTGGAACAGGGCAGGGCTGAGGATGATGAGCGCCCGGATCTGCACAATATGCTCGGTGTCTGCTGGTATAAAAAGGAAGAGTTCAGCCAGGCTATTGTCCATTTTCATCGGGCCGTGGAATTGAACCCTGTCTCGGCCATGGACTACGCAAATCTGGGCGTGAATTATCGGAAGATTGGCAAGCGGGATGAGGCGATTCATTTCTTCACCCTGGCCCTCTCCCTTGATCCCTCCATCGATTTTGCGCAAACGCAGCTGGCCGAGCTGATTGTTCAAGGATAAGGTGGATTTTTTGTGAGGTTTGTTGTGGCAGAAAAAATGACGTTGAAGCAGATGAATCTGGAGAAGATTCTGATCCGCTCCACTAACTGGATAGGGGACGCGGTCATGACAACACCGGCCGTCCATACCATCAGAAAAAATTTCCCCAAGGCTGAAATCACCATGCTGGCCATGCCTTGGGTGGCGGACATCTTTCGGCTGAGTCCGGATGTGGATAAGGTTCTGGTCTATGATAAAAAGGATCTTTATCCGGGCAAGGTAAAAGGGGTGCTGAAACTGACTAATCACTTAAAACAGTACCGTTTTGATGCCGCAATCCTCTTGCAGAATGCCTTTGAGGCTACCTTTATCGCCTGGATGGCGGCTATTCCTGTGCGAGCTGGCTACAAACGTGATGGTCGCGGACTGCTCCTGACCCACGGGGTTGAACTGACGGCAGAGATTCGTGCCAGGCATCAGGTCCATTATTATCAGATGATGCTGGCTGGTCTGGGTCTTGATCTCGGACCGGATACATTGCGTCTTCCCCTCTCCGATGAATTGACCGGTTGGGCCAGGGGATATATTGAATGTCTGAAGGGGCAGGGACCATTTTCCACGCAAGACGGGCAGGCTCACCCTGAAGGGATAGTCTCTGCTGAAAACAGGGAGACGAGCGGGAAAACTATGCCGGTAATCGGCTTTAATCCAGGGGCTGCCTACGGCCCGGCCAAGCGTTGGCCGGCTGAGAAATTCGGCCAATTGGCTACCCTCATCACTCATGATCACGGGGAGAGAGGCTGTATTATTCTGGTCTTTGGCACCAAGGATGACACGGACGCCGCCCGTGCTATAAAAGAGTATTCAGTACGAACTCCTTTTCATGTCGTTGATATGACGGCAAAGACCACCCTGCAACAGGTCATGGCCTTGATCCAGTGCTGCAACGTCTTTGTGACCAATGATTCAGGGCTGATGCATGTGGCCGCCGGTCTTGAAACTCCCACCATTGCCATCTTCGGCTCAACCGATCATATTGCCACCGGCCCCTTTTCAGAGCGGGCCGTGGTGATTCGCAAAGAGATGGAGTGCAGCCCCTGTCTGCAGTCAGAGTGTCCGAGAAAACACCTGAACTGTCTGGAGGAGATCTCCAGTCTGGAGGTTTACGCAGAGGTGGCCAAGGCGCTTGCCGCACCTGATACCCCTCTCTTGCAAGGGAGAGGACACTGATGGCCAAGGAGACGCTTCCCATGACATCTTTGCGGCCCGCCGTCTTTCTTGATCGGGACGGTACTATCAATGAACAGATGGGATATATTAATCATATCAGCCGCTTTCAGCTGTTGCCAGGTGTTGCCGAGGCCATCAGGAGGCTCAATGCAGCCAATATCCCGGTCGTTGTGGTGACCAATCAATCTGGGCTGGCCCGTGGCTATTTTCCGGAAGAACTGCTTACGGCCGTCCATGAAAAAATGGAACTACTTTTAGCAGAGCATGGGGCGCATGTCGATGGTATTTATATCTGCCCCCATCATCCTGAGGCAAAGAAAGAGAAATACCGGCTGGCCTGCAATTGCCGTAAACCGAAAACCGGTCTTCTTGTGCAGGCGGCCGAAGAGCTGGGCCTTGATCTTGGCTGTTCTTTTGTCGTCGGTGATCGCTGGTCAGATCTGAAGACTGCGGCAGGCTGTGGCGCAACTCCTGTGCTTGTACTTACCGGCTATGGCCGAGGAGATGCGCAATATATCGGACCCGGTCAGAAGGTCCAGCCTGTCTTCGTCGGGGTTGATTTAGGGGCGGCTGTACAATGGATTCTAGGTGCCGTTGCCAAGTAAACAAGGGCTTTGAAAAAGTAATATCTTTCATAATAGCTTCTTGCATAATGACGAATTAAATCCTAAAATTGTCATTCCCGCGCAGGCTGGAATCCATAACAGGTTGAATTTACAACAATGGATTCCCGATAAAAGCACTCGGGAATGACATATTGGTCATTTTGCACGAGCCTCATAAAAGAAGAATCAAGAAGAGGAAAGACATGAAAAAGACAGGAGTAATCCTTGGGGCAGTCTGCATTCTGGCGGCTGTTCTCTATTTTCTGGTTACAGCAAGGATGGGAAAGGTTACGGCTGTTGATTTTCTGCCGACAGATGTTCTGATCTCAGTTGAGCAGCGGGATTTTGGAACATTAATCGATGATTTCAAGGTTTCGCGTTTAGGTCTGGCGATGGCAGGTATTGATTATGTAAAGATTGCCACAGACCTTGATCTGGACCCAGAGAAAATCAATACGGTCAGGGATTCCAGAAAACAGCTGGAAGAGTTCTTGAACAACCCGCTCTTTAAAGAATTTTTTGGTCGAGAGTTTACTCTTGCCCTCTTACCTCGTCCTGATCTCGTACTTGACGCCCCTGACAAAAGTGTGGCAAACAGTTTTCTTTTTATTGCCAAACCCCGGCACAACGCTGATATTCTGGAGTTGCTGAGTTCAATTTTTGCTAAAAAACTTGAGCAGACAAGCATCCAGCATGGGGAGTACAGCTTGAAACAGTATGTCGTGGAAGAAGGGACGACCTTGACTGTGGCAACAGTCGAGGGCTATGTGATTGCCGCCTTTGATGAGCAACGTGTTCAGGCGAGTCTGGATCGCTTCGACGACCAGCAGGCGAGTCTGGCGCAGAACAAAGAATACACCCGTCTGCGTCATGAGTTTATTGGGGCAAAACTGTTTACCTATGTCTCGATGCCGGCGCTTTATGGGCAGGCCGACAGATGGGCCGAGCATCTTGAGCAGCCCCAGAAGGAGGAAATCCAGAAGGCCATTGTCCAGTGGAAAGGTTGGGAGGGGCTGGCCTTCGGGGCCTGGAAAGAGAAAGGAGAAATACGGAATAAGGTTGTTGTCCTGTTCACCAAGGAGAAGCTGGATCCTCTTGTCGGCAAGATGTGTGCAGTGCAACCGGTAGAGAATAAAACGCTTGCCATGGTTCCTGCAGATATCCTTGGCTATTACTGGACCAATACCCTGAACCTGAGTGCCTTTTGGGAAATATTCACCCAGGAGATGAAAGACAGTGAGGAGCAGATCCAGGCCATGGAACAGGATGTGAAAACGTTTACTGGTCTGGAATTGCAACAGATCTTTGAGATGTTTGGTTCTGAGACCGTCTTTCTCCTGAAAGAAATTGCCACAGATGGCTTTATCCCTTTGCCCAACGGGGCCATCTTTTTGAAGATAGAAAAGGAGGACGAATTTGTCAAGATGGTGGAGCCGATGCTGAGCAAGGCTGATATCTCCACCCAGGTCGAGGAGTATAAAGGTGTCAAGCTGATTTCCTGGGGAGTGTCACTCCATCCAGGCTTGCAGCCGGTATATGTCTTGCATCAGGGCTACCTGATCCTGGCCACGACAGTGGATCTGGTGAAGAAGATTATTGACAGTCCGGCCGGTGAGGTTCAGGGAAGCGCTGATACGGCGGGGTCCGTCGCTAAGGGAAAGAGTGGTGCGCTTGTCAAAGATAAAAGTTTCCAGCAGATCAACGAAGGGTTGAATCAAGGGCTGAACGAGGTGAATAACTCAGTCAGTTTTGTCAGGTTTTCCTCTCTCTTGCAGATGATAAAGGAACTGGCCAGCTGGGGCGGGGTCATGCTCTCCATGCAGGATCGCGAGACCGCCCTGAAATCTACGGTGGTGCTGGAGCAACTGATCCTTCCTCTGCTCGATGGTCTGGCTATGTATGAGGTGATTGGTGCACGCAGTGTCATCAAGGGTGATGCCATTATCCTTGAATCGACGACGATACTGGCTCATTAGTGCCTTACAGATTATTTTCTTGTTTTTTTCAAGAAAATAATCTGCGAAAGGCGCTTGTCCCGTTTATTGGGGTTAGTTTTAAAAAAATAACGCGAACGCTATGGAAAAATTACTTGCTGAGTTAAAACGGGTGGTCAGGTTCAAGGACAGCACGGATAGAGGAGATCTGGTCCTGATTGTTGCCAAGGAACCACAGGTCATGGTCTCGTATGCCCTGGTCACGGATATTGTGCGGGACACTAGCCGCAGAGATGAATGGTGGAATGTCGGCCTGATCTTATTGTCCATTCCACCGCAAGAGATGACCTGGACCCTGCGGACGTCCCAGCTGACGGGTATGGAGGTGTTCACTATGGGTGGAGAAGAACGCTTTGTCAAGGCTGTCGATCTGGGGGCGATTTCACTGCAGACGCCGCAGGAGCTGCCTGTCACTGTCTCTCAGGAAAACAAGAAACGATCGTTTCTCAAACGGGTAAAATAATGGCCGAATTATCCGGTTTATCAGGAATATCTGAGCTGGCCTTGATTCGTTTGATCCGGGGCGCCAGTGTCGCTGCGGCCCCGGACCTTATCCAGGGAATAGGCGATGATTGCGCCGTCTTTGGAACTCCCGAGGCGGGACAGTGGCTGATTACAACCGATACCCTGGTCGATTCGGTGCATTTTGACCGGGACTGGCATCCTCCGGAGCTGCTCGGCCGCAAGAGCATTGCGGTGAATTTCAGTGATATCGCAGCGATGGGCGGTAATCCCCGCTTTGTCCTGCTCTCGCTCTGTCTGCCGCACGATCTTGAGGCAGAGTGGCTGCAACGCTGGTTGTCCGGGGTTTCTGCCATCCTGGCTGAATATGGATGTTTCTTGATAGGAGGAGATACGGTGCGAGGCCGCGATCTGGTGATTTCGGTCACCGTACTGGGCGAGGCAAAGCACAATCAGATCCTCTATCGAACGGGCGCCCGCCCCGGTGATACTGTCTATGTCAGCGGCCCGCTTGGCTCTGCTGCCGCCGGATTGGCCCTCTTTCAGAAAGCGAAACAGGAAAAGGCGCACCCTGAGCAATGGCCACAGTGGCAGGACTTGCTTGCTGCCCACTTAAACCCGCTCCCCCTGGTCGAATTGGGGCAGCATCTTGGCTGCAGTGGCTGCGTGACCTCAATGCAGGATATCTCAGACGGTGTGGCAACAGACCTTGCCCATATCTGCCAGGAAAGCGGAACCGGCAGTCTCCTCTATGCGGAACGACTGCCGGCCTTATCAATCATTGACAGCGCCGCTCTTTTTCTGGAGAAGGAGAAGCTCG
>JANZPQ010000269.1:0-7277 GCA_038040945.1 Desulfobulbaceae bacterium
GTATTATCGAGACTACTGTTATATGGCAAAAAGATGGTTTGCCCGCTGGGGTAAACTTGATTGCAAAGATATCACATCTTCTATGATAGAAAAATTTGTCCTTACCCGACATAAGGTTTCTTCACACACTGCCAATATGGAGATTCGTTATTTACGAGCAACTTTTAACTTTGGCAAAAAGAGGAAATTCATCGATTTTAATCCTGTTGATGGGATTGCTTTCCTGCCAGTTGAAAAACGGATCAAATATGTCCCGCCAATTGAAGATATTGAAAAAATAATACGAGTTGCTAATCCAGACACTCAGGATTATCTGATCACAATTTGCGATACCATGGCCAGGGTGAGTGAGGTTAACAATCTTTGCTGGAATGATGTGAGTCTGACCAACAGGTATGTAATTCTCTATACCAGAAAAAAGAGGGGCGGCCATCTAACACCCAGGAAGGTCCCTATGACATCGCGTCTCTTTGAAATTTTGTCCAAACGAAATGCAGCAAGAGACTCAAAAAGACCTTGGGTGTATTGGCACAGGTATTTTGACAGCAAGGCAGGGGTGTGGAAGGAAGCCCCGTACAAAGACCGAAAGCTTATCATGAGAAGCCTGTGTCAAAAAGCAGATGTCCAGTATTTTAGATTTCATGCACTCAGACATGCAGGTGCGTCGATCATGGACAATAATCAGGTGCCGATTGGAACAATTCAACGAATCCTGGGTCATGAGAATCGTTCAACAACTGAAATCTATCTACACAATCTTGGCAATTCCGAGGTGGAGGCGATGATGATTCTTGAGCGAGGAATGCAAGTTTCTCACACAAATCCACACACAGATTCACACACAGATACAGAAAGGGTTTATGCGGAAACCACATAAACCCTTGATTTTACTGGAGCCGATATGCGGAGTCGAACCGCAGACCTACTGATTACGAATCAGTTGCTCTACCAACTGAGCTATATCGGCTTAAGCAGATGATCACCTGGAAAAATTATTCCTATAAATATCAATTTTATGGTAGTGTGTCAAGATCCGATCACTAGAGATTCCTTGATAATTTAGTTTGAGCCATCAGGCTTCTTCCTTCACCATGTCCTATCTGTCACTCTTCATTCTCCTTCCTCTCTTTCTGGCAGGCTGTCCAGATAACCGCTCACCATCAGAACCGGCCAAGAAAACAGAAACTGAAGCAGCCGCCTTTATCTATCCTGAGCACAATGGCTGCAAACGCTGCCACATGCTTCATCAGGATAAGAGACATGAGTTTGCCTGTTCAAGCTGCCATGGAGGCAACGACAGCAGCAACGATCAGAAAGAAGCCCACGCCGGCCTCGTTTCTCAACCCGCCCACCCGGAAGCTATGGCCCAGACCTGCGGCAAATGCCATTCAGAGCAGGTGGCAGGGGCGGCGCAATCAAGTCATTTTACTCTGGAAAACAAGGTCAATCTGGTACGAAAGTCCTTTGGGGCCCAGGAAACGCTGACAGCTCTTACCAAAATCCCCATTGCTGACGCACCGGTAACAGAGCTGCAACTGGCAGACGACCTGCTGCGTCGGCGCTGCCTGCGCTGTCACACTTATTCAAAAGGAGACCCCTATCCTTACGTGCAGCATGGTACAGGCTGCGCGGCCTGTCATCTGGATTTTACCGATGGCACCCCTACCTCTCATGCCTTTCTAGCCACCCCCGGTGATAAACAATGCCTGCAATGTCATTACGGAAACTGGGTCGGCGCAGACTATCATGGCCGCTTTGAACATGACTACAACGAGGAATACCGAACTCCGTACACCAGCAAAGAGCCGTTTGCCCGGCCTTATGGTGTTGAATATCATCAGCTCACCCCGGACATCCATCAGCAGAAAGGCATGATCTGTGTTGACTGCCATAGCGGCACTGAACTTATGAACAGCCGGAAGGCAGATGCCATCCTCTGTCAGGACTGTCATCTCCAGAAAAGTCTGGAAAAACCCCTGCCGCTCAATGTATCCCGGGAGAACGGGAGATACTTTCTCTATTCCAAAGGCACCAAACTACAACACGAGATCCCGCTCATGCGTGATCCGGCCCACAGCGCCTATAAAGATCCGATGAGCTGCCAGGTGTGCCATGCCCAATGGGCCTTCAATGACACCGGCAATCACCTGCTCCGCAATGACACCAGGGAATATGACGAATTCTGGAAACTGACGACTCAAGGCAGTTGGGAAGTAGAAAAATTTCTGGAATATAATCTGAACCCGGACTACTCCACCACCCTGGCTCCAACCATGCTTGACAAGATCAACGGTGAGGAGAAAAAAGGGATCTGGTATCAGGGATATACCATGCGTCGCTGGGAATCAGTGCAGCTTGGCCGGGACACACAAGGCAGGATATCGGTAATGCGACCGGTGCTCGATCTGCACCTGTCATGGATCGACGAAGAGGGAAAAGTACGATTTGATGCCATCCAGGGCCAAGCAGCCAATAATGGCTTAGTGTCTTACACCCCCCACACAACAGGAGCTGCCGGCATGTTCTACCGTCACCGCTTACAGGAGTTCTACCGTTTGGAAGAAAACAGGGGCAAAATAAAACCGCCAGGAGAGGTGGGACAGTAACAGGGAAAGTAAGATTACCGGGAATCAGCCTTCCTGAGTCTTATCCTGGTCTGCCAGCCGCACCTGTTCCATAAAGGCGCGCATTTTTTTTTCATCTTTCATGCCTGGAGTCCGTTCTACCCCTGAATTCACATCAATTGCAAAGGGACGCACCTGTCGTATTGCCTCCCTCACATTATCGGGACCAAGTCCACCAGCAAGGATCAAGGGCAATTGCAACCGTAAGCGGTCAATGATCCGCCAGTCAAAGGTCATGCCGGTTCCTCCCGCGATCCCCTTGCTATAGGTATCCAGCAAGACCCCTTGGGCCACATCATTATACGGGCTAAAGAGATCTTCCCGTGTATCAGTGCCAACCCGGAAGGCCTTGATCACCTTGCAGGGAGCGGTCAAGCGGGCCAGCCTTTCACAGTATTTTGGATCTTCGCTGCCATGTAACTGCGCATAGGAAAGACCGCAATAGGCAATGATTTCTTCAACTTCCTTGGGGTCGCGATCGACAAAGACACCAACACAATCGATAAATGGAGGCAGGTTGGAAATAATCCCGCGCGCATTTTCCGGCGAAACGTGACGCGGACTCTCTTCGACAAAGATAAAGCCAAGGGCATCTACCCCGGCACGTACACCTTCCTCAGCATCATAACTATTGGTAATTCCACACATCTTAACACGTGTCCTGGCGCCCACAATTTCTCCTCTTGATCTTTCTTTACTGGCCCTTAAAGTCCACGCAATCCCTGCAATGTATTGCCACCGGCAGCACCCCGCATCAGGGTTTCTCCGATCAAAGCGGCAGTTATCCCCTCCTTCTGAAGACGCTGAAGGTCAGCCTCTGTTTTCAGACCGGACTCACCGACCACGGGGATATCAGCTGGGATCATTTTTTTCAGACGGAAGGTCGTCTCAATATCCATGGAGAAATCCTTGAGATTGCGATTATTGACACCGATCAGGTTGCAACCGACAGCGAGCACCACCTCGAGCTCCTGCTCATCATGGACTTCGACCAGAGAATCCATACCATAGCCTCTGGCACAGGCCTGATAATCCTTTAACTGATGGGCATCCAGAATAGAGGCCATGAGCAATATGGCATCGGCCCCATGAACATGGGCCTCTTTGATCTGCAGCACGTCAATGATAAATTCCTTACGCAGCACAGGCAGCTTCACTGCCTCCCGAACCTGCAGCAGATAGAGCAGACTACCCTGGAAGAACTGTTCATCGGTCAGCACTGATATGGCTTGGGCGCCATTTTCCTCATACTCCCTGGCAATGGCCACAGGATCAAAATCAGGACGAATCACCCCTTTGGAGGGAGAGGCCTTTTTGACCTCGGCAATGATAGCCACACCGGGATAATCGATCAGCGCCTGACGAAAGCCTCGGGGCGGGTCAATGGGTTTGTTGACAAACTCGGGTGGGAGATGGATTCCACGCGCCTTCAGGAGACGAACCTCTTCTTTCTTTCTGGCAACAATCGTATCTAAAATCATCGTATAATCTATGAGATAAACAAGGAATCAAACAAACATAATTAACTCTTATTTCAGATCCCGGCAGAAGGCCACAAGCTGATCAAGTTTTGCCAAGGCCTTACCGCAATCAATAACCTCTGCCGCCATGTCCACACCACCCTGCAGATCTACGGCCACTCCTGCGGCCATCAGTGCTGCCCCGGCATTGATGAGGACCATGTCACGCCTGGCACCCTGCTCTCCGCCAAGGGTGGCCCGCATCTGCCCGGCTGATTCCTGGGCAGTAGCCCCACCTTTGAGATCGTCCAAGGAGGCGCGCGGCAGACCCAGTTGTTCCGGGGTGATGGCATAGGTGGTCACTTTACCATGGTGCAGATCAGAGACTCTGGTACTACCGGTGACCGTCAATTCGTCCAGGTTCCCCTCTCCGTGCACAACGAGTGCCCGTTTGGAACCAAGCCGGCCAAGGACCTCGGCCAGGGGTTCAGTCAGCGCTTCGGCAAAAACACCAAGCACCTGCACATTAGCACCGGCAGGATTGGTCAGGGGCCCCAGGATATTAAAGATAGTCCTGATCCCAATCTCACGCCGTGGACCAATGGCATGCTTCATCGCCCCGTGCAGGGCCGGCGCAAAGAGAAAACCGATACCGACCTCACGCACGCAGCGACCGATCTGCTCCGGACTCAGGTTCAGTGAAACGCCGGCGGCCTCGAGCACATCTGCACTGCCGCAATGACTGGAGACGGAACGGTTGCCATGTTTGGCCACGACAACCCCGGCACCAGCCACCACACAGGCTGCGGTAGTCGACACATTAAAGGTTCCGGAACCATCACCGCCTGTCCCGCAGGTATCTACCAGGATGCCACCATGGCTCACATCAACACCGGTCACAATGGGGGTCGCCTTCTCTCGCATGACCCGCACCGCCCCAGTGATCTCGGCTACAGTTTCCCCTTTCATCCGCAGGGCGGTAATAAAAGAGCCGATCTGGGCGGGGCTTGCTGATCCGCTCATGATCTCATTCATCACATCCACCATCTCATCTTCATTGAGATCCTGACGCGTTACAACCTTGGCAATTGCCTGTTTTATATCCATGATTTCAACCAATGCAAAATTATTACAATGAGTCACCTTGCCCTCAACATTGAGAGATAATCAGGGCGCATAAAATTTTTCAGCAGGGTAATGCCAGCCGGAGTCATGATTGATTCCGGATGAAACTGCACCCCTTCAATAGCCAGAGTCTTGTGACGCAACCCCATAAGCTCTCCCTCATCACTGCGGGCGCTGATCTCCAGACAATCGGGCAGTGTCGCCTCTTCCACCACCAGCGAATGATAACGCATGCCATCAAATGGGCTTGGCAGAGAGCTGAACACCCCCTTACCGTCATGGGAAATGGGAGAGGTCTTACCATGCATGATCCGCCTGGCCCGCACCGTCACACCGCCGAAGGCCTCGCCCATGGACTGATGGCCAAGGCAGACCCCGAGGATCGGGACTTTGCCGGCAAAATATTTGATTGCAGCAATGGAGATTCCTGCCTGCGCAGGTGTACAGGGGCCAGGAGAGATCAACAGGCGGTCAGGCTGCAGCGCCTCGATCTCTTCGAGAGTGATCTTGTCATTGCGGAAGACCTTGATATCAGCCTTTTCACCCATGGCCACACTGTTGCCGGCAATGGTCTGGACAATATTATAGGTGAATGAATCGTAATTATCAATGATGACCAGCATAATCTAATACCCCGCTATCAATTACGAATTACGAATTACGAATTAGTAATTACGTATTTTTGTCTTTTAATTCGTAATTCGTAATTTTTAATTCGTAATTGTTTCTAAAACCCCTTTTCAGCAAGCTCGACAGCGCGACGCAGACCCATGGATTTATTTATGGTCTCTTCAAACTCTTTTTCAGGATCGGAATCATAGACGATACCTGCCCCCGCCTGAATCCACAGATCCTGCCCCTGCATGACAAAGGTACGGATTGTGATGCAGAAATCCATATTTCCGGAAAAACCAAAGTAGCCCACCGCGCCTGCATAAGGGCCGCGCCGCTCAGGCTCCAGCTCTTCAATGATCTCCATGGCCCGGATCTTGGGCGCCCCACTCACCGTTCCGGCAGGAAAACAGGCATCCAGCACATCAAACTGATTCTTACCCTCGGCAATTATCCCGTGTACCGCAGAGACCAGATGCATCACATGGCTGTATTTTTCCACCACCAGCAGATCCTTGACCTCAACACTGCCATCACGGGCCACCCGTCCCACATCATTCCGTCCGAGATCAACGAGCATCAGATGTTCGGCCCGCTCCTTGGGATCAGCAAGCAGCTCAAGCCGCAGGGCCTCATCCTCAGCAGGGGTAGCGCCCCTTTTCCGTGTACCGGCAATAGGTCGAAGCTCGATATTCTCACCATCTTTGCGCACCAGAATCTCAGGCGAGGAACCGATCTGCACCAGGTCGTCCAGTTTGAGAAAAAAGAGATAGGGGCTGGGATTGATATGCCGCAGGGCGCGATAGAGGGTTAAAGGGGCAAGCTCAGTCCTGGTATGAAAGCGCTGGGAAAGAACCACCTGGATGATGTCACCGGCCTTGATATAATCGCGCGCCCGCTCAACCATTGCCCGAAACTGTTGAGGTTCCATATTGGAACGAAACTCATGAGAAGTAGCGCTGCCCTTGATATTGGAGGCCATACATTCAGCTGACACCGGCGCCTGCAGGCGGGCAATAATCTCATCGATCTGCCTGGTCGCTCCATGATAGGCAATCGCCGCATCTTCTTCCAAGTCCAGCCGCACCCAACAGACGACAGTCACGGTCTGTCGAAAGCTGTCATGGACCAGCACCATCTTCGGAACCATGAAAGAGGAATCAGGAAAGGCAAGCGGCGATTTTTCATCCGGCAACTCTTCCATGAATCGAACCATATCATAGCCAAGAAAGCCGACCGCACCCCCACAGAAACGGGGAAGCTCACTGTCCACCTCTGCGGCGGCAAATCCCTCCACCAACTCCTTCAAGGCCTTTAAGGGATCGCCACTATATTCCACATGCTCTTTTTTGAACTCACGGATGGTGCAGATATCAATAGTATTCCCTTTGGAGGAGAAGGTCACCAAGGGATCAAAACCAATAAAAGAGTAGCGACCCCATTTTTCTCCCCCCTC
>JANZPQ010000270.1:0-3428 GCA_038040945.1 Desulfobulbaceae bacterium
CTCTTCGACGATATTAAAACCGTGCGAATAAGAAAGACAGGCGCCCTTCTTCATCAGTGGCATGATGGCGGTGACCACCTTGGTGTGCTGTTTGTCCGGGGTCAGGTTGATGACCAGATCGGCCTTGGGAATAAGTTTTTCAAAGGTGCCCACGGTAAACCCATTGGTACTGGCATTTTTGAAAGACTGGCGCTTCTCACTGATGGCCGCGTCCCGCAAGGCATAGGAGATATCAAGACCGCTGTCGCGGAGGTTCAGCCCCTGATGCAGTCCTTGAGCACCACAGCCGACAATGACGATTTTTTTTCCGAGCAAGGCCTCAACGCCGTCAAACTCGGAAGCGTCCATGAAGCGACACTGCCCCAGTTCCTGAAGCTGCAGACGCAACGGCAGGCTGTTAAAATAGTTTTGTCCCATTCTATTCTCCTTATTTTTTTAAAAGGTTATTTCTTTTAGTTAGCGGCGGTATCGCGTAACCCAACAATACAACCATTGTTGGGTTACGGCGCAAAATGACGAGCCTAACCCAACCTACCTACGCCATCGCCTCTACCAGGCAATATCGTATCTGCGGGATAGCTATCCCGCAGAGGTACTTTATAATAGTCTTATTTTACAGGGCGTCAAGTGAGTTATAACTGGTTCCCTGCAAAACAGGACAATTCCCTGATCAATACCATAAACTTCCCACCCTTCCCGCCCGGTAGATATCCTTCAGGGTCAGCAGTCCGCCCTTTCTGAATTTTTTAAGGAGAAAGAGAAAAAGATAGGCCGTCTGCATCGCATCCTCCAAGGCATCATGGGACTTGAACAGGGGGAGATTATACTCTTTGGCCAGATCTTCCAGGGCATAACTGAATGAATGGCCGTCCTCTTGATGAAAATGTCCCAAATGTACCCGGCGATAGCCCTGGGCCATTCGCATGGTATCAATCCCCGGATTGGACAGGGTACCGCCAAAAACCTTCTGCGCCGCCCTGTTCAAAAAGTCCATATCAAGGGCCACATAGTGGCCGACCATAAGACTGTTGCCGGCAAACTCGACAAAATCAGGCAGCACCTCTTCGAGTGGACGCGCCTCCAGCAACTGCTGCGGGGTAATCCTGTGAATCAAGGTGGCCCGGGTATGCTCGCTCTTTACCGGCCTGATATAATGATGAAACGTGGCACCGAGATCGATCTGCAGATCCCTGATCACAACCGCACCAATGGAGATGATTTCATCCCGTTTCCGGTCAAAACCTGTCAGCTCGGTGTCACAGACCACAAAGGTGTAGTCGGCAAGGGGCCTGGATTGATCAAATTGAGCAAAGGCCTCCCTGTTCCGGGCAATAAGCGGATGTGGCGGAGGGAACCAAAACGCGGGCTTGAGAAAATTCACCATCAGCTCACCGGATACATCTGGCCCAGCACACCATAGAGCCTTTCAATAACGGTGAAGGCCTCTTTCAGCATCCTGCGTTCCAGATCGGAGAGATCGGCCGGATCGATATGGTTGTCGGGAAGGATTTCTTCTTCGATCTGCTTCAACTGATGCACCAGCCGCTGCTGCATCTGCAGTTCATAGGCCTCGCTTGCCGCCGACCATAACTCCCCCTGGATTTTCTCTGCTTCCATCAGGGCCTTCAGACGAGCCAGGGTATTGGTCTCTTTCACCCCGAATTTGAGGGCGAGCACCCGGGCAAAATTAACAAAAGGGCTCAAGCCCTGACGTTTAATATCCAGGCGATTTTTATGCTCCCCGTTTTTTTCCACAATAAAATTCTTGAAAAAAGAGAGGGGAACACGACAGTCCATACACTGCCTGGCCAGATGGAATAAAAAAAGATCCTTCCCTGCCATCCTCCTGTTCAAATGTGAGCGCAATTCCTCAGCCAGCGTTGTCTCTCCGAATCCTGCTCGAAAATCAAAAAAGATAGTGGAGTTAAGCAACTCCTGAGGATCAGGGGCCGCTATCCAGCGCTCAAAATATTGTTTCCACACCGACAGCGGCTGGCACCAGCGCGGATTAACGGCCATGATCTCACCGGGGCAGAGCGGATAGCCGCAGTTCACCAGATGATCAATAGCCTTGGCGGCAAAGGCCTTAAAATAGCTCTCCGCTGCCAGCTTCTGCGCTTCATCTACAGGATCACCGTAGAGGATAGCGTTGTCCTGATCGGTCTTGAATGTCTGCTCCCTGCGCCCTTCACTCCCCAGCAGCAGCCAGCAGTAGGGCACGGGAGGAGGCCCCATCTCTTTTTCGAGCAGGGTCAACATCCGCCCCAGGATATGATCATTAAGGATAGCAATCATCTGGGTGATATTCCCTGCCTTGGCCCCTTCCCCGATCAGTCCCCGAATCACTTCAGGGATCTTCCAGGCCAGAGGATAAAGTCCGGCAATCTGCTGCTGGGCCCGGATCTCTTTAAAGAGCAGGTAGGGTGAGTGGCCCTGCAGGAGCATGATATCATGGGAAGTGATCACCCCGACAACCCGGCCGGAGCGCTCTACCGCCAGATGATGGATGCCGGTCGCCATCATCTTCAACAAAACATCAAAACAGAGCGTCTGAGAGAGCACCTTCTGCACCGGACTGCTCATGATAGTCGCAACCGGCTGTGTATAATCAAGCCCGGCCGCCACCACCTTGCCCCTCAGGTCACGATCGGTAACAATGCCGACAATATTTTCCTCATCGGCCTCGTCATGAACCAGCAGGCTGCCTACCCTGTTTTCAGACATGATGACGGCGGCCTCCTGAATCGTGACGACAGAAGCCACCTTGCGCAGACTCTTCACCAGGTCGCCAACCCGGATGGAAAAAAGATAGAGTTCCTCATTGCTGCGCCGCGCCACCTTGTGATGTCGCTGCTCATTTTTAGCGGTCGTGTCATTCTTCTCTGTTAAGCTTTTCTGTTTTTAATGGGCACAAGAGGCATGTTTTTCGATGAGCTCCAAAAAAATCTCCCGGGGCAGGAGGAAACAGAAGGTATCCTCCACGGTCTCGATATTCAGATTGGCAGGTGTGCCGCGAATAATGGTCAGCGCCCCTATATAGGCGCCTTCCCCCCTGAAATCCTTCAGCGTCACCTCGCCATTATCATCTTCGAGAAAGGCCTTGACCCCGCCGCGCTGGATCAGATAGAGATAGGGCACATCCGTGCTGTCAGCGGTCAGGATCCTGGTGCCCTTGGGGAAAAAATCAATCCGGCAATGACGGGCAAGGCGCTTCAGCGTCTCCTCGTCCAGGGTGTTAAAGGGCATGATCCCCTTGAAAAATGAGATCGCCACCTCAGGGGCGACCACATGAACATCGTTTTCTTTGAAGACTGCCATCTGTTCACACTCCCTGCCGGTATATTTACCAATTCACAGATTAAAGACAACCTCCCGCAGAGGCGCCGAGACGCAGGGAAGGGCCCGAAGTTTTTTTAAGCGGATAATAG
>JANZPQ010000271.1:0-2606 GCA_038040945.1 Desulfobulbaceae bacterium
ATCCAACATATATTTCAACATTACAGCTTCTCCCTCATCTGATCCTCCGGCTGCAATCGTTCCGTCATAAAGTCATCAGAAACTCCGGGTGAATCAAACCAATCGTCCCATGAATGAGCAGCAGGTGTGATAATGCGCTTATTGCCAATCGCAATAATTTCGACATTTGTTACTGAATCGGGAAAGGCAATAGCTTTGGGAAGACGAACTGCCTGACTTTTATTGCTTTTGAAGAGTTTAGTCTGGACACAGGGCATAATGCTACCTCCATAGGATGAAGTGAATGAGTTCTTCTCATTATAGCGGGTTTATTCTGGATATGTCAATTGGATATACAGAGAGCCAGGCTTGTTGATTTGATTTCCCAGACCGAACCGAATTGAGGTTATTTTTTTCCTAACCCCAATAAACGGGATAAGTAGCTTCACGAAATTCTTTTTTTAAAACAGGAAAAGAATTTCTAAGGTACTAATACGGATTTATTTCTCAGCCAGTTATAACGAATGCCGCGCATCCATGCAAAAGTATAAAGGAAGCTCAAGGCAAAAATGCCCCAGTGCTCAGCTATCCATGCCGAATAAAACCAAAATGGCTGGCCGCACAAACCAAAAATACAGGCCCACTTCCGCCATTCTACTCGCTCATCCTGGCTCAAGCAAATAGCTGTAGCACCCGTTAAAGCAATCGCTATCTGCTCCATATTTCATTTCCTTCTTCCAATTTTCATCGGATAAATCAGGAAAGCCCCTGTAAATAGTTAAAGGTGAAGGTATCCGGCAGAGGCTGATCTGAGGCCAGGGCCGCGAGGACCTGTCGCCCTTTTGCTGAGGCCGCGCCGCAATGGCTGAGATCGACAACGATCCGGGCGCAGCCCATTTCACGCAGCTCCCGTAGACGACCAACCAGCGAAAAATCCTGGCCGCTCATGACCTCGGTGAGCCCGCTGTCGGTGACGACACGGTACTCTTCCTCCTTGTCGGAATGGAGCACATTGCCGGTACGCAGCCCCTTGATCGGAATCCGCGACAGGAGCAGAGTGACGGCGCTGTAAACCGTCAGGGCCAGAGGAATTGTCAGCGGACGATGAAAGAGATCGCGGATGTTTTTTTGCTCATCTTCCAGGCTCAGGGTCAGCTCGGCCAGTCCCAGCTCCTGCCAGGCCAGCGCCGCCTGACTGTTCAGGGTATAACAACGGAAGCCGCCAAGAAGGATCACATCCGCAAGCCCGGCAAACAAAGGGATATGACCCAGATTGTTAATCCTGAATCTCCGGTATCCTGAACCATGGAGCATCTGCACAGCCCGCCGGTATTCGACCCAGTCAGGACCAAAGAGCATGGCCGGGAGCTCCCAGATCAATCGCTCTTTCTTCTGCACTAACTGCCGCTCGGCCCCTTTGAGGGCGGCAAGATTTCTGGAGGTCAGCGGCAGCTCCAGGCGCGCCACCTGTTGCTGATCATCGAGCAGTCCGATATCCTGGATCTCCCGGCCCCTGACCGTCAGCTCAGGCACCGCTTTCGGTCCCACCGTAATTTTCGGCAGAAGAGCGGCCAGGGCTTGGACTGCAGAAGCCTCCCGCAGCCTTACCTGCTCCTCGGTCCGTGGAGACAAAGCCACCTTGGCCAGCCGCTCAAGGCAGGCATCAGGGCTCAAGGTGAAGAGCGGCTTGCCGCCCACCTTGAGCACCGCGTCCCCTACCCTGAAAAATCCCTTTTCCGGGATCTTGACCTGCACAAAATCACCGGCCTTGGCCACCTTGGCCTTTTTCTTTTCGCAGAATAGTTCCCGCACCGTAAAGCTAATACCGGCCTGATCGTTCTGCGGCTGAATCCGGATCCGGTCTCCCACGTGCAGACGTTCTTTGGTCGTAAAACCGATCGTGCCACCGCGCAGGGAAGCAACCTCACCCAGAGTACGTCCCAACCCCCCATGCTGGGCTGAATCGGCAATTCCTGTGGGCACAAAACCGGTGAGAAAACCCTTGGTGGCCTGGCGGCCGAATGAGAGTTCCAGATGTTCGGTGGCCTCCTGGAGGGCGCTCTTGCGCTGGTTCTCGTGGGCATCGAGCATCAGGCGGTAGGCCGCCACCACCCGGGCCACATACTCGGCGCTCTTCATCCGCCCCTCGATCTTGAAGCTCATGACCCCGGCCTTGAGCAGTTGGGGCAGAAGCTCGATGGCGCTCAGATCACTGGTGGAGAAATGATAGCCCGGCTGTTTGCGGTTATGCAGACGGCGGCGGCAGGGTTGGGCGCAGCGGCCGCGATTGCCGCTCATGCCGGTCAGGGCCGAGGAGAAAAGACACTGGCCGGAGATGGAAAAGCAGAGGGCCCCATGGACAAAATGTTCCAGCTCGATGCTGGTCTGACTGCGGATATCTGCTATCTCGGCTAGAGAGAGCTCACGGGCCAGCACTGCCCGAGTGAAACCCATCTGCTCCAGCATCTTGACCCCGGCCGCATTATGGACGGTCATCTGGGTGGAGGCATGGAGGGGGAGCTGGGGGAAATGGAGACGGGCCAGCCGCCAGACTCCGAGATCCTGGATAATCAGGCCATCGACTGGGATAGCGGCCAGGGAGGCGAGGATATCCACCAATTTGGGCA